>JBBQIY010000257.1:0-3617 GCA_038325415.1 Kiritimatiellia bacterium | reverse complement strand
ATTTTTGAAAAGCTATTTCGAGCCGCCTGATGATATCCGGGATGAGGATGGAGAACACGTCATTTCTCGTGCGCACACCGTTTCAAGCTGGTTCAAATGGCTTCGCGAGGCGGGTCTGGAGGTATTGGCCATCGAGGAGCCCGCGGCGGTCGCTGATCCCCCGTACACAAGCGATGACTGGACGGACCACGAGGGTCAACTTGACGTGATACCGTCGACGCTAATTTTTGTCGCGAAGCTTCCTGCCTAACCGAGGGGTTTTTCATTCATGGTATTCAGTACGGCCATTTTTCTTACCGCTTTTCTTCCCGTTGTTCTTGTCGGCTGCTGGCTTCTGGCGCAGGTGGAGAAGGTTGTCTCGAAGGCAAGAGGACGCGCATTCTCTTGGAGGCATGTCAACGGCTTTATCCTGCTCACCAGTCTGTTTTTCTATTTCTGGGGTGAAGGCTCTTGGCTTGTTTGGCTTGTGCTGAGTGTTCTATTCAACGCAGGATGCGCAGAGGTCATGTCATGGCGCGAATCGCACCGCTGGCGTAAAGGCTGGCTTTGGTTTTGCATCGCTGGAGATTTGCTTTTGCTCGGCTGGTTCAAATATGCGGGGTTCCTTGCCCGATCCGTCAACCTCCTGCCAGGAGTTGAATTTCCCATACCCGAAATAGCCTTGCCGCTGGGTATCAGTTTCTACACCTTCCAAGCGATGAGTTATGTGTGCGATGTGTACCGTCGCGAGACAAAGCCCGCCGACAGCCTGATTGATTTCGCCTGTTATGTCACGATGTTCCCTCAACTTGTTGCGGGTCCTATCGTGCGTTACGTCGATGTGGCGGAACAATTACGATGCCGACACGTCAACCTCGAAGGCGTGGCCTCGGGTTTCCGACGGTTCCTCTGCGGTCTGGCGAAGAAGGCGATTATTGCCAATACAGTTGCATCGATGGCCGATGCCGTTTGGGGCGTTGTGGAGAAAGGGCATGGCGTCTCGGCCGAAATGGCCTGGATCGGCGTCATCAGCTATTCCCTACAGATCTACTATGATTTCAGCGGTTACTCGGATATGGCGATTGGCATGGGACGCATGCTGGGATTTGAATTCAAAGAGAACTTTCTGCATCCTTATTGCGCTCGCAATATTCGCGATTTCTGGCGTCGGTGGCATATTTCGCTTTCTACGTGGTTCCGCGACTATCTGTACATTCCTCTCGGAGGCAATCGAAAAGGAAAGCTCCGAACTGGGATGAACTGTCTGATCGTTTTTGGACTCTGTGGTCTCTGGCACGGGGCTAGCGCGATGTTTCTGCTATGGGGTCTCTGGCATGGTCTCTTCCTTATGCTTGAGCGCCTATTTATCAAGTCTACGGCTCGTCGGGAGGCCTCACAAAAAAAGGCTCTTGGTGTTGCGAGTTTCGTGGGTTCACACGTCTATACCCTCATTATTGTACTGATGGGATGGGTCTTGTTCCGCTCGGCAACACTGGCCGATACCGGTTTGATGTTCAAATCGCTTGTCGGCGTGGCTGACGTCAGCCGTGAAGCCCGCGTACTTTGGCTCGACTTGAATCCCAAGTTGATTGTCGCGTTGATCGCGGGAAGTTTTTTCTCCTTCCCCATTGTGCCGTGGGTGCGCCAACAGCTTGCTACGCGTATCGAGCCGATGCACAGCGTCGCTCCTGCGCTTCTCGTTCATATTAGCGAGTGGATTGTGCTGACGCTTCTCGGTATTGTGTCCATGCTCTTCATTGCGGGCGGATCCTACAATCCGTTCCTTTATTTCCGATTTTAGGAGAAACGCAATGAAAAACACATCAACAAAAAAAGGCATTTTTATCTGCAACCTGATCTTCGTGGTCTTGTGGATGACCCTGCTGTTTTCGAGTCTTCTTTTCAAAGCTTCATCGCGGTTCACAGGTTGGCCTAACTGGGATCGCTATGTGGTCAAAGAGAATCGCGAACACGTCACAAAACCCAATCTGAAGAAGATTCCCGTGCGGAAGTGGGGGAGTTCGCTAGAAGCGTGGTACAATGATAATTTCGCCTGGCGTTCTCGGCTCATTCAGTTTTATCGGTATGCGCATTTCAACTGGATGAAAACGTCCGTGGGGCGGGAAGTCCCCGGACTCGACGGCTGGATTTTCCGGCGCGGGGGAGATTGGGCGGAACTCGATGACTACCTCGGGGGGTTTGAGCTGACCGAAGCGGAGATGGACAACTGGATTACGCTTTTCGAGGGGCGCAAGCAGTGGGCTGAAGCGCATGGTTCTCATTATATTCAGCTCGTTGCCTCTGTCAAAGCCCAGATTCACAACGAAAAGGTTTTCCCTGCGATTCGAAACCATCGGGGCGTTTGCGCACGCGAGCAACTACAGAAGCGTCTTGCGTCTTCATCTGCCGCAGATTGCGTTGTCTTCACACACGAAAAACTCGTGGAAGCCGCGAAGCGACGTCCCGTCTTCTATGAGGAGGATCACCATGTCAATGCCTACGGCGTTTATCTGATCTACGATGTGATTGCGGATAAGCTCAAAGACTGGTTCGATGGTGTCGATTCGCTCCCTATCTACGATGTGCCCCCAGAAGCAGTGCTCGAAGGCAAGCAAGACGGTTGCTATGAGCAAGACCGCCGTCTTGTCGTCGTGATGCCGGAAGGGAAGCAGATTGACGACCCGCTTCTTGCTCTCGCGAATACTCGTATCAAGTTTCCCATGATGAGCGTGGCAAGCGAACGGTCTTCGAGCGGATTGAAGATTGTTATGGCGAACGATTCATTCATGCGGTACCCCTTGTTTTCCTGGAAACGTGGGGCAAACGGGAATGTGCGCTTCCCCTTCAATCAAGGCGTAAGTAAAGTTATTTCGTTGTTGTTTCTCAGGTACAGCACGGGACGTCTCGACTACGTGGTTTCCGAAGAAGTTCCAGATGTCATCATTGAGCAGTTCACCGAGTGCAGACTGAGTCTTGGCATTATTGGGCTCGATGAGCCTATACGACGCGCTTCGAAATTTGAAAGTGGAACGGACGTTGCATTACCGATTGAAAAAGGCCAGCACCTTCTTGTTCGTTGCGTGCTTGAGAAGGTGACGGATGAGACTGGCACTGTGACATTCGCGCGGCTTGGGCAGGCGGCTCCCAAGATTACGGTTGAGTTGCTTGAAGGTGATAGGGCGGTGGACACGGCCACGGTACAACCCGGTGTTCGCCGTGCCATATTCTTCAAGGAAGTAGAATCGACAGGCAGCGAATTCACCGTCCGTGTTTCCGGCGGAAAAATCGAATCTTCTCAACTGGCTCTTCGTATGCCAAAGTAAGAATCATTGTCCAGATTGCCATCCGCCGGAAAAGCTCTGGCATCGCAATTATTGGGATGTGATCGTGTGAGAAGAGAGGACGTTGCAGAACATCCGTCAGTATGCATCATTGAGATAAGCTTGTTATAGGTCATTTGAATCCCGGCGGAATGCTGGAGTGCCTCTTTTCCGATGGGGTGCGCGTCAAAATAGTTTGACGCGCAGAGAAGTCAGAAGTCAGAAGTCAGGAGTCAGAAGTTGGAAATCAAGCACTTACGCAAATTTAGGCGAAATAATTCATGTCTCTGTTCTCGTGACACCACGGAAGAAGTTTGC
>JBBQIY010000256.1:0-3622 GCA_038325415.1 Kiritimatiellia bacterium | reverse complement strand
ACCCCCTCAGCCAGCATGACGATCTGCGGCGTCGTGGTTGCGAGTATGTTGCTGTACGGAAGAAAGCTTCCTGATCTTATTGCGACGACGCCCGCTCCGCTGAAATGGGTTGTTGCCTTGTTCCACGCGATTGGGCCGCACGTTGAATTTTTTGATATGCGTCAGCGCATGATACATAGCTGGGGCATGGTCTCCTGGCATGTTTGCGGTCTTGTGCTGCTCTACGCGCTTTGCTATGCAGGCGTTTGCCTTCTGCTTGCCCGCCTTGCATTTAAACGTAAGAAACTATGAGGTGACATTATGGATAAAGAGCAACTCAGCTTGATCCCCGTGGCACTGGTAGCAGGTGCGGTGTGTTTGGCGGTTTTCATTCCTCGACTACAGGGCGACGCTCCAGTGCAAGCTGGTGGAGTTGATTTGCTCTCGCTGTTCTTTGCTGATGCGCGGACGATCATCGGCAAGTCATTCGTTACGAAGGCGGATAGCTACTTCCACGGTGGGGTCGATATGGTTTGCACGGCGGCCCATGGAGACCCGCATGATGATCCAGAAGGCCATCATGATGCATCAGAGCACGCGGATCAGGTGACCCATGAGGATGAGCATAAGCACGAAGACCATGACCACCACCCCGCCGATTCGCATGATCCTTGGGTCTGGATCAACTCACGAATTCATGTTCAAGAGCACCGTCATCTCGAGGGCGATGAGCTTGCTGAAATGGTGCCTTGGCTCTGGGCGGCATGCCGCGCAAATCCGCACAACATCGAGGCGTACGGCATGGGATGGTATGCTCTGACAAAGATGCAAGGGAAGGCGCAGCAGGGTCTTGCCATTCTCGAGGAGGGCATCCGCAACAACCCCGATAGCGTGGAGCTGGAATTTACCCGCGGACAAAGTCTTTTGACCGATTTCAAGGACAAGAAGGGCTCCGAAGACGCCTTCTTGGCGGCTCGGACCAAAGCGATTAAAAAAGCAAAAGGTAATTTTTCTAAACTTTCGGAATCAGAGGCTGATTATTTCTCGCGTTCTCTGGCGTACTTGGCTTTTTTTGCAAAAGAACGCGGCGACGTTGATGTGATTCGAACGTATCTCGCGGAGTCAGAAGCGGCCGATCCCGACTATGTATCCACGAAGGCGATTCAGAAGATACTTACAGAAATGCAGAATTAATCCGCACGGCGTGCGAAAATGTTTAAAGGAGTTTAAAGATGAAAACAACCCTTTTTTCGCGATATATTTTTGGCCGCACATTTGTGGATTTTTTGCTGGACTTTTAGTCGTCAGATAAGGTACATTATAACGCGTTACCGATTTAAAAAGGCAACAGCCCATAAAGCTGTGCGGCGAAGGCCGTAGCCTTACGTTTATTAACTGCAAAGAGGAGAATCCCACCGTGGGCTCTATTAAGAAGAAGCGCCGTGCTAAAATGTCAAAACACAAGCACAGCAAACGCCTGAAGCTCAATCGCCACAAGAACAAGTAGGGCGTGGAGTCTTATGGGCACCAAAAGATGCACAATCTGTGCTGGGGTGCTTCTCCTCCTCTTATCCTGTGTTTGGGCCGATTCGGTCTGTACGCAGGAGACCTACGCGATACCGCACACAGACGGTAAGCTGGCCAAGGCCTTGGCGCTCTACGCTCAAGGCCTTTATTTTTTGCATCAAGATGCGAGATCAAGCAATCGGGTGGAAGCGGTGGAGTCTCTTCGCGAGGCCCTGACGCTCGATCCTGATTCCGTGGAATCGCGAGTCGCCCTTATCGAGGCACTAGAGGGGTTGGATGACGGAGCGGCGGCTCTCGCGGAACAGCGTATTCTCTCGAGGCGTTCTGTCAACAACGCCGCGTTCTGGCTGTCCACGGCAAACCGGTCTGCCAACCTGACAAATGCTGAAGTTTTTGCCGAAAGCGTTGAGGCACTTGCATCGCTTACACCAGCCGAACTTGTCTCTGCCGAACTTGTCCCATTGGATGTTGAAGAAATTGCCGTGGTGGGATGGTCTCAAGTGGGGGATTTTGAAAAGGCGCTCGCGGCACTGAAGACCCTCATCGAAAAGTTTGTGAAGGCGGGGAATGTTCCGCATGTGTCAGACGTATCCAAGCCGCTGGAAGTTGTAATAGAAGTTGCCGAAGTGCTTTCCAACTCGTCAGCGCCGACTGAAAAAATATGGGACTACATTTCAGCGGTAGAGGTCTTGCCTAGGTACACATCTGAAGAATATCTCTTTCTCATGGATGTCGCGTACTTTTATGCAGAAGCGAAAGATCCGGATGTAAAGTTGATCGTTGCCCTCAGGACGAAAGCACTCGAAGCAGATCCACTGCATTACGGAGTGGCGCTGCAGATTGTATTTCCAATTGAAAGTTCGATACAGGAGCTAAGTCTAGGACAAATTGCCAGAGCGGTAGGGAAATACCCGCGATCTCCGAAACTTGATTTTCCATTTTCATTGCAAAGACTTGAGCTTCTTTTTCACGACAGTAATCTGGCTTCTGCCAGTACTGAACTGGATAAGCTACGCGCCTTGCGCCTTCTCAATGCCCCGACTGAAGCCGTGCCGGAGGAATATTTCATCTATGGATCAGCCATTCTTGATGAGCTTGGTAAGCACCAAGAAAGTCGGGACTTTCTCGAAGAGGGCATTGTCCAGTTACCCAAGAGCGACGGGATGATGAATGGTTTGGCTTATACGCTTGCCTTAGAGGGCTGTGAGCTCGACCGTGCGCTAGACTTAATTGATGGAGCGCTGAAAAACGAGCCGGAGAATTTCGCCTATCTTGATACGCTTGGATGGGTGCTGTATAAGCGTGGTGATTACGAAGGAGCGCTTCGAAGTCTTGAACAAGCTTTGTCGTTTGGAGGCACTCAGAGCCATGAGGTTTACGATCATGTGGGCGATGTGTTGATTCAGCTTAACCGCAGCTCGGAGTCTCCCGCGTGGTGGGCAAAAAGTTATTCGATGAAGCCCGCTTCCGCCGTCGAAGAAAAACTTCGTGCCGTTGGCGTCAATCCAGAGAAGCTTCCGTAGCCACAGCATTTATCATGTCGGATTGGAGGTTGAAATGGTGATACATCAGATTGTTGCAGGCTTTCGAAAGGGCGATGCGATCAGCGATGAAGCATTGCTTCTCCAAGCACTGTGTGCTTCCCACGGCACTGCGTCACCCGTGTATTGTGCCCGGGCAACGACGGCCGCCCAGCAGCGCACTCAAGTGTGCGATCTCGATACGCTTGCCGACGCTGTAAAGTCTGATGACATCGTTCTCCTCCATCTTTCGATCGGCAGCAGGGGCAATGCAATTTTTCTGAATTTGAAATGCAAGAAGGTGATCCTCTACCACAACGTTACGCCTTCGCATTTCTTCGAGCGTCTAAATCCTCCAATGGCGAGTAGGCTCGATGAGGGTCGCAAACAGGTCGCCGCATTGGCCCATGTCGCGGAGATCAACCTTGCCGATAGTGACTACAATGCGCAAGAACTCCGTGAGCTAGGCTACCGAAATGTATGCGTGCTTCCGCTCGTGGTGGATGCCTCTTTTGGTTCCGGTGTACTCGACCCTGTGATGAAGTCGCGACTGACCGATGACGGCGTCACTAATGTGCTTTTTGTCGGACGCGTCG
>JBBQIY010000255.1:0-3629 GCA_038325415.1 Kiritimatiellia bacterium | reverse complement strand
CGAGGGGATCAGGCGGAGGCCGATGCGAAGCAGGCTGTTGATTCTGCGGGTGCTGATGCTCAGTCCACGAAAGGTAAGTCGGCGAGTTTAACGGCGGCGGCCGACAAAGAGGACAGCTTCGGCAAGGCAATTGCCGATGGGGTTCAAAAAGGTGTCGAGACGGGTGCTTCCGCACTCGGTTCGTCGTTTGGCAGTGCGGCGGCAAAAGAGGTTACTGATGCAGCATTCGGTGATCCTGACAAGGAGAAACATCATGGCGGGAGCCAAGGCGGCGGAGGCCAAGGTGGGATCGGGAAACCTGGCGGGAAAGTCGATGGAAAGAAGGATGGTGGTGGTCTTACGAAGAAAACAACGGATACGGCTCCTGGAGGGAAAAGCAAACCACCACTTAAGACAACTGCGGTCACCGGCAAACCAACGGAGACAACTCCGGAACCGCAGACACGTCGGGGCTTTTTTTGTAAAAAATGCGGTTCCGAGATGACGTACAAGGGTGTCTATTATGCCGACGGGACTGACAAGTACTACTGCCCGGGATGCAACGCGACGATGCACCATGTGAATGGGCCGTGTCCATGGGAAGTGCGTGATGTGCCTGTGGAGAAGGCAACGCCACCACTGGCTCCAGCGCCGCTTCCGACTCCAGTGCCGCTTCCGACGACCGTCACGACGCCGATTACGACGCCGGCGGCTTCCACAAGTCGACCGACAAAAGGCAAAAGCGGTGGAACGCTTGTTTACTGCTCCACGCCAGGGTGTAATAATGCTAAGGAAGTTCTCATGGGAGACACCACCTCACCTTACGAATGTAGTTCTTGTTTCATGAAGCGATATGAGCGAGAGTCTGGTAAATAAGGCTGTCAGTGAAGCCTTAAAAGGAACGCAGAAATGAAAAAAGCAAAGAATCGAAGGGATCAAGAAAACCGGCGTCGAAGTCCAGTTGTACGGTTTGTTGCTGTGATAGTTTTGTTATTTGCCTTTTCTGGGCTTTGTGCAGTAGCAGACGAGACGACGTTAGCAACGGGATCTTCAGAAAGCGCGAGGGCAGACGCTGTCGACGTGGAGGCGCGCAAGAAAGTTGCGGATGTAGAAAAACGCCTTAAAGCTGCCGAGTCTTCATTGGAGGTAGTGGAGTTGAGGCTTGGACGTTCCACTCAGCCACCCACGCTAACACGGAATTTTGAACGTCGTGTGCAAGAGATTGAGCGCCGGCTCGATGCGATTGAGCGTGAGTTGAAGAAGGTGGATGCTTTGGAACGTGATGTGAAACGTATGGATGATCGTTTGCGCCGCGTGGAAAACAAAAAATAGGGGCAGGCATCCGTGCCTGCCCGATCTCGTAGGGGCAGACCTCCGTGCCTGCCCGAACAGAAGGGAAAATAATATGAAACGAACCATCCTTGCCGCTCTTGCGGTTGCGACCCTGACGCTGTCTGCTGTGGCGGCGGTGCTTCCGAAGGTGATGGTGCTTGTCGACGAGAAGAGTCTGGGGACGATCTCGACATCAGAGATCGAGGCCATGGCCATAAAGATGCTCGGTGAAAAGCAAGTGGAGACGGTGGATCAGGATATGGTCCAGGCGAATCTACAGCGGATGCAGCAAGCGATGAAGGGAGCGGGCGATACCCGGAGTGCGGCTGCGTTAGGACGCGAGTTCGGTGCCGATGTCGTATTGATCGGGGAGGCGGTCGTGAAGCCGTCTGCAAGGCGCATCGCCGAAAGCAACTTGCGAGCGTATCAGGCTGCGGTCACGTTACGTGCCGTGCGTACCGACAATTCGGTGAATCTTGCATCCGCTTCGGAGGATGCATCCATCGTTGCGCTCGAGGATGTTTCGGGTAGTGCCAAGGCGCTCAAGGCGGCGGGTAAGAAAGCTCTGAGCGCAATTATTCCGGCGATGCTTGCGAAGTGGGAGAAGTCTACGGGGATCGAGGCGGCCAAGACGAAGATCAATTTGGACATTACCGTTGGCGGGGTTGATCAGGTATGGAAGCTGAAGGCCGTTCGTGAGAAGTTGCGCGCGATGAGTCAGGAGGTGGATTCCGTGACTCAGCAGAGCTATGCACAGGGGCTTGCGGTTTTCCGGGCCGTATCGCTCCTGCCTTCCGAGGAGCTTGCTGAGGCAATTGTCATGAATCCCCCTGAAGATTTGAAAATTCAGATCATCGAGATTAAGCCTGGATCTTTGAGTCTGCGTGCCGTTGAGATTGAGGAGAAATAGAGAGAAGTCGCTAGTCGCTAGTGGCTAGTGGCTAGTCGCTAGTGAGAGAGGATTTTAGAGGGGGATGAAGGAGGATCCATGCAGAAAAAAATACGAATTATCAATGACGAATTACGAATGAGAATATTAAAAAACGGATTTGGTCGATTATCGGTGGTGCAAAGATCTCTGTTGGCAGGTGCGTTCTGTGCTTGTGTGCTGGGATCCATGGCTCAGGACGCCCAAATAGATACCCCGACTCGCGTGTTGCTGAAATCGGTTTATCGTCTTGGTGTGCAAGGGCAGATCACGGCTCAGGCAAAGCGTTTAGCTGAACCGTTGGATGCGCAGACGACGGTAGAGGTGGAGTCGGCGGTCGACGTGTTCCGCGCGGAGATCGGGGAGTCGATACGAACGGAGCTTGAGGGCGTATTCGGAACTACAGCGCGTGATGAATTCGGAGGATTTGTTGAAGCCTTCACTCAGGCGGAGGTGGCAAACGATTTAGACTTCTTGGCCCGGATTGTCAGTAGTGCTGGCGACTGGGGGCAGGTGCCGACAACTTACGAGGCTCTGCGCGGTGCCATGGTGCAAGATGTGCTGAAGGCAGACATCGAAACTGCTGGCAAGTTTCTTGCCGACATTCAGACGTGGCTTGACTTGCGAAAGAAATCGGATGAGGTTCCTTTGTTGCGTGTTTGGCTCGATCGAGACAAGCCGATGCAGCCTGTTGTCCAAGAATCAGCCAAACCCAAGCGCAAGCGGAATCCGCTTCGGGATGCCGAAGCTTCGGCGGAGACCTTCGATGGCAGTGGCGGCGATGAAGGCAGTGCTTTAGAAAGCTTTGGGTTGGCCCGAACGGAGCGTCGTCAGAAGGCGCTTGAGGATGCGCGTGCGGGCATGCAACAGGTCGCTGAGGAGCGGCGTGTCGCGGAAGACGAAATGGCGTCGAAGAAGATTGCAGCAGCTCAGGCGGAAGGCGAAGCGGTTCGGAAGCAGGCGGAGAAGCTTGCTGCGTCGGAGTCGGAGGCGATTGAGCAACGACGGAACAGTTGGAGCGGTCGGTTGAAGTCAATTCTTTCGACGACCATCGGTGCCACCAGCGGCGCTTTTCTTGGACAGGTGGGAAGCCGTGCGGGCGAGGCGGCGGCGGATGCTGTTTTTAAAACAGAGAAGTAGCGAGTAGCGAGTAGCGAGTGGCGAGTAGCGAGAAAGTATGAAGTGTGAATGATGAATTTTAAAATACTGGGTGGCGAAGCGAACTCGCGACTTTAGAGAAGGAAATAAAGATGAAAAAACTTGAACGACTGGTTGTGATTCTATTTGTAGGGTTTGCTTTGACGGGGTGTCGGAATATGCGCATTGTAGAGCCGGAAGCGCAACCGCCTGCGCTTTCGCCTGAGCAGAGGCGTGATATGCAGATCGAGCA
>JBBQIY010000254.1:0-3632 GCA_038325415.1 Kiritimatiellia bacterium | reverse complement strand
AAAACTTGAGTTCCCAGTCGTTGGCGAAAAGGATGACCGTTCGACCGTTCGAATCGGTTGCGACCTGCCCGCCCGTCAGTGGACGTGAGTCACGGAGCGACTCGTGTCCTTCATCCTCGGGATGCACCCAGCGGATGAGCTTCCAGCTTGTCGGTTCGATTCGGGAGGTTGCGCCGTATTCGCTTTCGAGGCGATATTGGAGGACTTCAAATTGTAGTGTGCCCACCGCGCCGAGCAGCGGGGTGTTCTGCACGGCGTCCTTGATCGTAAAGATCTGAACGGCACCTTCCTGGAGCAATTGTTCGAGACCCGTGCGGAAGCGTTTGTAGGTGGCGCTACTCGGGTTGTGCAGCATGGCGAAGCATTCGGGCGTGAACTGAGGCATGGGATCGTAGATCAGCTCGGGATCTTCTGTCAGCGTGTCTCCAATGCCGAATTCGCTGTGTCCCACGATGCCGATGACATCGCCTGGATAGGCGATGTCGACCGTTTCGCGGTCGCGCCCAAACACACGGTGAGAGCTGGAAAGGCGAAGGGTCTTTGCCGAACGGGAATGGAAGACCTTCATGTCGCGCGTGAAGACGCCGGAGCAGACACGCATAAAGGCGATCTGATCGCGATGGTTCGGATCCATGTTGGATTGAATTTTGAAGATAAAGCCAGAGAAAGTAGGGTAGGAGGGAGCGATGAGGCCTTTTGAGGAAGTATGCGAACGCGGGGGCGGGGCGTATTCCAGAAAGGCGTCGAGAAGCATGTGTACGCCGAAGTTGTTGACGGCACTGCCGAAGAACACGGGCGTCATGTCGCCCGACTTGACGAGATCCATGTCCAGCCCTTCGCTCGTAGCGTCGAGCATGGCGAGGTTCTCAACCAGTGTTTCGTATCGGTCTTGAGAAAGTCGGCAGTGAACCTGCAGGTCGCTGATATCGCGAATAGCCTCGGGAGCCTTGAACTTACCGCCGACGGTGCGCTCGAAGAAGTGCGCCTGACGTAGCACTCGGTCGTAAACGCCGCGGAAGTCAATGCCGTCACCCATAGGCCAATTCATAGGGCAGGCATGGATTTGTAGCGTATTCTCGAGTTCGTCGATGATGGTCAAAGGGTCGCGTGCGGGTCTATCAAATTTATTCACAAAGGTGAAGATCGGAATCCCGCGGAGTCTGCACATCTCGAAAAGTTTCAGCGTCTGGCTTTCAATGCCCTTCGCGCCGTCGATGACCATCACGACCGCATCGACCGCCATGAGGACGCGATACGTATCCTCTGAGAAATCGCTATGCCCCGGCGTGTCGAGAAGGTTGATGCAGAAGCCGCGATAATCGAACTGCAACACGGTCGAGCTGACGGAGATACCGCGTTGCTTTTCAAGCTCCATCCAGTCCGAAGTGGTTGACTTCTGTGATTTTCGTGCGGTCACCGAGCCAGCAAGCTGAACGGCGCCACCGTAGAGAAGAAACTTCTCGGTCAGCGTCGTCTTTCCCGCATCGGGGTGCGAGATGATGGCGAATGTTCTGCGGCGCGCAATTTCCTGAGACTTGTCCATGAGCTGTGGTATTCCGTAGGTTTCGTCGCCGAACCATCCCATTTCTGTCTGCGGATGCCGACGCCGAAAAGCGCATAAAGTTATCATAAAAGTTGGAATTAAGCAATTAAAATCAGAGAAATTCAACAAAAGTGGGTGCGATTCAACAAAGTTGAATCACACCCGAACGCCTGCGTGCGCGATTTATTTGTGAGTTATTTAAAAAATATTTTTCAAAACCCCCTTGCCCCCCTTGACGCCGTGCCGCAAAAGGTAGAGAATACAAAACAGCAGAGGCAACAGAGCGGTTCCGTATCTGGAGTGGTCGCAACCACCGGGCGGGGCCGATTGCTTTAAGCCGGAGCATCCGTGCTACGGTGCAACACAAAGAAAGAAAGAGTTTCTGTCGCGACGCCGTTTACGTCGTCGCGAGCCTATGGACTCGAAAACAACTCAAGCGATAGCGCGCGACACCAACAAAGACGTTTTGGCTCCGGCAAGGAGAGCATTCGCCTGTGTCAAACAAGCGGCGTATTTTGCCACCCATATGAAGACGGGCCTGGGTGCGTCCGTCTCCGGTGAGGGGAACGATCAAGACGATGGTCTTGCCTTAGTCGATGTAACCGACCCCGAATCGCCCGAGTTTCAGAAACTTTGGCTTCTCTATAATACAGCGTTCCCTCAAGATGAACGTCGTTCTCTTTTCGAGCATAAGCTCGTGCAAGAAGATCCTCGCTTCCATTTTGCGGCTATTCGCTATGAAGGGCTTACGGCGGGTTTTCTTGCCTACTGGGAGTTGCACGACTTGATGTTTATCGAACATTTTGCGGTTGAACCCGAATTTCGCTCGGAAGGCATTGGAAGTCGGGTCATTGAGGATCTTCAGTACGAGGCAGACCGGATGATTGTTCTGGATGTCGAACCTGAGGATGAGTCTGTTGATGCCGTCAGGCGTGTCCATTTCTACGAAAAGCACGGATTCCGGTATTGTCACAAGCCTGTTGTTCTTCCGACCTACTGGTTTGCCAAGCCGATTGCGTCGAACTTAATGGTCTGGGCGCCGAACAACTCGAAGCTGACACAGAAGCAGATCCTCGATAGCATTAGTCGCAGCATCTACCATCTCACGGTGGCTCGTAAAAACCTTCGGCGTTCTGTTTAGCGGGTGGCTCTGAAATCGCGAAGTTCGGTCATCAATTCGTCGATGAGGTCGCGTACCTTGCGGATCCGGTCGACCTTAAAAGCGTTTGAGCCGCAGAAGAAGAGTCCGTCTTCACGACTGCCCTTGGCGGCGTTCACGAGCGCCTTGGTGATGCAGTAGGGTGCTTCGGTGGGGATGCAGGATCGAAGACATCTAACGCATTTGGTGATGCGCTCTTTGGCACCATTGGCCATGCGTTTGACGAACCGAGAGGAAATCGCGCGTGCCGGCATGCCGACGGGGCTAACCACGATCTCGATGTCCTCTTCGCGGGAGTCGATGATGACGCGCTTAAATTCGTCGTCGGCATCGCACTCTTCAGTCGCAATGAATCGCGTAGCCATCTGCACACCGTCAGCGCCGTTTTCGATCATGCCACCGATGTCTTCTCCCGTAAAAATTCCGCCTGCAGCAAAGACGGGGATGCGGCGGCCGATTTCATCGGCGTAGGGCTTAATCACTGCGACGACCTCACGGACGAGTTGTGCGAGAGGGGTTGCGGTGTGATGGATCAGTTCATCGACGGTGAAGCCGAGGTGTCCACCCGCTTCGGCACCCTCGACCACAACAAAGTCGGGAAGTCGGTTGTAGCGGCTTTTCCAGGTTCTGCAAAGGAGTTTAGCGGCTTTTGCGGAGGAAACGATTGGTGCCAGCAAGACATCGCAACCTTCCGCCAACGACGGAAGATCCATGGGGAGGCCAGCACCCGAGATGATGGCATCAGCGCCAGCTTCGATGCTCGTCTTTACATAGCGTCCGTACTCTTGGCAGGCCACCATCACGTTCACGCCGATAAGCCCCACGCCGTGGGCGATTTCCTTCGCCTTTTTGATGCCAAGACTGAGTTCCCGCATGTTGGCCTCGACAGGCCGAGAATCGAAATCGGGTGCACGGTATCCGGCGTTTGCT
>JBBQIY010000253.1:0-3662 GCA_038325415.1 Kiritimatiellia bacterium | reverse complement strand
ATTCAACGAATGAAAACTCAACGCGGACATCGGGGATTCTCATTCCTGCTTCCCGTCCGATTCAACAAGGTCTGATTCGGTCAAGCTCCACGCTTCTTTGTAGGCGTTGATGTAGGATTCGTCCCACTTCTCCGCACGGAGACGTTTCAAGTATGCGACCTTCCATGCGTTGGCTGCCTTGATATTCTCGGCGGTAAGCGGTTCCGTGATGAGTTTGCGATCAACATAGACTGTTTTAAAAAAAACATCCACGAGATTTGGATTCGAAGATTCCCACGGCTTGATGTCCTTCTCATATTCTTCTCGCTTCGCCATCACTTGCGTCCAGTAATAGGTATCTTCATTTATACATTCCGGAGGATAGTTGAAAATTTTCGCTTCACGCAAATCAATTCCGAACGAAGGCGGCCTAGGTTTGATTTCTAACTTGGCACCATATCGAGGATCGACAATAGGAGGATGCTCGAAATCTCGTTTGGAGCTCTGGTAATGCATGGCGTTTTCCTTCACCCAAGAGGAGATATCTTCTGGGGGATGGGGGTGCGTTTTAATGAATTTGTCCCAAAAAGCGCTCTCACGATCAGAATAAAAAGACCTTGGGGTACGGCTTTCGCCTCCATTGCCATTTGCCTGTTTATCCTCAGCACTTCTATCTGCGAGGGCTGGGTCTTCATACGGCATTGGCGGATAAGCCCGACCATGGCGTTTTGCATCTCGCTGGACTTTGTCATCATACCATATAATTCGTCCTTTCCAGAACTCTGCTGAATCAAGGCGTTTTCCCCACCATGACGTTTTCTCTGCAAGAAAGAAGTCCACTCGTTCGCCATCGATAGGGACACATCCGAGCGCTTCCAGAAGCGCAATTCGTGCATTGGGAGACATCATACGCCGTTCCAATTTGTCTTGGTCTAGTCTTTCTTGTTTTGCCGGGTTTACAAAGGGTATGTCATTCTGTCTTGGCGGCTCAACACCAACCAATTGGGATTCCGTCTCTTCGGCGTAATAAGGGATCGCTGCTTTCGACTTTTTCCAAACGAGGATTGTCAGCACGGTTAGTGAGAAAAAAGCTAATAAAAAGATTTCTTTTTTTTTCATTTTATTCCTCCAACACAGGCAATGAAACAGAGTAAAAACTTGTCCCGTCCCTAGAAGGTTCAACCGAATCAAGGGCATAAATGCCGATGTCGTACGCAACCGCACGTCCAGTTACTATCGTTTCGTCAAAGTTCAAGCAAGAGGATGAACCATTCACCCGTTCCGCCGCGATTTGTGCGGGCATAAACGAACAGACAGCGGCAGAATTAGAGCATATATTTTCAGAAACAACCGCAGTGTTCATGACAATGGATGACATGGCATCGTTGCCCAGCAAATTCCATACGTTGTACCAAGGAGGTGAAATCCCTGCATAAAAACCTCCTCCCCAGCGATTCGCGCTGTTTATAGACAGGGACAAGTTTTCGCCATTTGAGAAAAATCTTCCGTCTTCGTTATAAACCGCAGCTGCTCCGTGTCCCGCGCCCACAAATGGGTCGTCATCATGCCGAGAGGTTGACACAAAGACTCCGCCGCCGTTTCCATATCCGTCGACCGAAGCCCCCTGTGCTTTGTTTTCTTTGATAACGACATGTGAAGAACCGCTGGAGGATACAAAAATACTTCCCGTCTTAGCAGACAAGCCACCGCCACTGACCTTCGCGACGTTTCCTGCAATCTCCGCAGGGGATTCTGCCGTTCCTTTTATAACGAGTACGCCCCCAGCAGAAATATGTGCGCCTCCGCCCATTCCCTCAACCATGCGGAAGTCAGTGTTATTTGACAACTCCGTAGCCGAATCAAGAGCCGAACACTCTTTAATGCTTGTTGCATCAAGCGTCAATTTCCCGCGAATGGTTGAATAAATGCCTCCACCATTCCCAGATGAAGAACACTTAAAGATTGAACAATTCTTGAGCACGACATCATTCTCCGGGTCGTCCGAATCTTGAATTCCGCCGCAAACGGCGATAGCGCCGCCCTTTCCGTCGCGCAAATGCGTGGCTCCTGCTTTGCATTCGTTAAAAGAGCACTCCGTCACAGCGATGAGCATGCCCCGTCCATTAACCGAAATCGCTCCGCCTTGCCATCCTCCTTCGCACTTGGAAAAAAAGCTGTTTGAAATCGTTCCAATACATCCACCGCCAAGTTCAAGCGGTCGCTCGATCACAGGTGGCCAATCATCATCATCAATTCCAATATCCTTGACAAAATACGCACGGCCTTGTGGCGAGCTATCGAAAGACAACGATATGGCTCCACCATTTCCGTAGCACTGCAAATCAACAAATTTACACTCAACAATGGTTAACGCAGTGTTTTCCCCGTTGCCATGTACGAGCAAAGACCCACCGTCACCTGTGAAATATGCACTTCCTTCATCAGGATCTTGTTGTCCCTTGTGAAAACCAGCAGTTGCATTTTGAAACATTGAACCGTAAATCGTCAAAACTCCATTTTGTAGATAGATATCACCTCCTCCTCCAGCAGATCCAGGCGTAGGTGCGCCGCCGTTGTGAGTGACCTGCGCCACATTACTCTTGAAAAGGCAGTTGGTCACTGTCACCGTGGATTCCAAGGCCGCGATGCCGCCGCCCATGCCCTTATCGTACTGCATCTCGCCGCCGTCATCAAAGTCGCAAATGTTGTTGCTGATAATACATCCTGTAAATAAAATGTTTGTCGATGAGAATGCGGCAACTGCGCCTCCAAGGCCGAAAGAGCCATTAGCCGTGAGTTGAAGGTGAGAAGCCTCAAAATTCAAAGCGCTCGCAATGTCAATTCCACCGCCAAACAAACTACTGTATCCGTTTTGCACCGTGAGGCCGGAGAGCCTCACATCATCCTTGTAAGAGACATTGAAGATCTTTGCCGATCCGCTGCCGTCGACGACAGGGACGTCGGAGAAGTCAAAACCCGTGGGATGGGCGTCGAGGTCAGTAGAGAATTTCGCGCCGAGACCGGCAATCAGGATGCCAGAATTGACTTGGAGGTTGTGCTCAAAATACGTCTCACCTGCGACAACGACGTTATCACCCTCCTGCGCGACAGCAAGGCCAACGGCAAGCGTGGTTGCGCAAGCGGCGGAGAAGTCGTTGAAGGGCGATCCAGACGTACCGGATGGGTTAACAAAGACGATGCCGCCGGGATTTGGATCGACCGCGATGCCTGTGGCGCGGACGGTGTCAGAACAGAGATCATCCTCTCCTTCAATGACTGCAAACTCGATCTCGACGATTCCGCCACGCTCGAACTCCAGCCAGAACTCGTCGGCCAACTGTGTTTTATCCAGCTCCACCTCAAGCGTGGGAGCGGTGGACGCATTATCGAGTATGAGCGTGTCGCTTCCCCCGTTGCGCCGGTACACGCGAACGAGCCCCGTGTTGCGGACATTGGCGATGCTTTTCAGGCGAAGTGCGTAGCTGAGCTCTGGGACTAATGATGGCACGGTGTCCATATTTAACATGAGCGCGATACCCTTGTCCAGTCCGGTGCCTTCTGTTTCTCCCAGTGCCGGGTTCAGAATCCGTGTGATTTCACCCGATGTGTGGTCAAGATCCTCCGAAACCCAACTCGATCCATGGCGTTGAATGTCAATATCCGGTTTGACGATTCGAACCGTG
>JBBQIY010000252.1:0-3696 GCA_038325415.1 Kiritimatiellia bacterium | reverse complement strand
CGCTGCCTTGGTTCTCCCGGCTGCTCATATAGACAGAAGGCTCAACTGTGATAGTACTGCCATCTCTGCATTGAAGTGGTGTGCGTTCTTTCCAGCGGAATCCCAACTCTTCTAATTCAACTTGATCGATCATGATGTACCTCCATTTTGGCCAACGTGTTATTGAGCCTAGTTCGCGTAAAGACCACCTCACGCAAATAAAAAAAGTGTATTCCTTCTATTGGTTTCTGTCAAGGACTAGAAACGACTTGTTTTAGGCTGTATTTCGTAGAGTTTTAAGTTTTTACTTGCCACCCAAGTAGGCTTTATGCAAAACATGAAGTTGACTTGTTTTATTGTAGCTAAACAACCTCGGCGCAGCCGCCGCAGCACATAAAAACTCTGTGCTACCCCCGTGCCTCAGAGTCTCCGTGGTGAAAAAACATTCTGCTCGGTCTTCGGTGCCCTTCAGGTTAGTGAAATTGTCTGACCTGTCCGACGGATCCGACCTGTCTGACTCCTTTTACCCACCATTCTAACATTTGTAATTCATAATTCATAATTCGTAATTTCCTCTCCCCCACCCGATCCGGTTAATCTTGTAATCTTGTCTAAAAATCTCAGCACAAAAAAACAGGCGGTGCGCCTTTAGGAGCGCACCGCCTGCTTTGTTTTGCAACGCTGGGTTTTATCCCAAGATCGTGGCAAGGTCTTCGTCAGCCGTCTTGATCGGCGTCAGGTTGAACTTGTCAACCAATACGCTGAGAACAGTCGGCGATACGAATGCCGGTAGGGTTGGCCCGATCCGGATGTTCTTGATCCCGAGCGAGAGGAGCGTCAGCAGGATGCAGACGGCCTTCTGTTCGTACCAGGAGAGCACGATGGACAGCGGCAGATCATTGACGCCACAGTTGAACACCTTGCTAAGCGCAACAGCAACTTGGATGGCGGAGTACGCATCGTTGCACTGTCCCATGTCGAGAAGACGTGGGATACCGCCGATATCACCCAGCTCTTCCTGAAGCTTGTTGAAGCGATATTTGCCGCAAGCAAGCGTGAGGATGATGGAGTCCTTCGGAGCTTTTTCAACGAACTGCGTATAGTAGTTGCGCCCAGACTTGGCACCATCGCATCCACCCACGAGAAAGATGTGCTTAATGGCACCTGTCTTCACCGCATCGACGAGCTTGTCGGCAACGGCCATGACGGCTTCGTGACCGAATCCAGTCATCAGCGTCTCCCAATGCTTCTCTTCCTGCCAGCCGCCGAGCTTGATCGCATGCGCAATCATCTCAGAGAAATCCTTGTGACCCTTAGCATCGCCCTTGATGTGCTTGGTGCCAGGCCAGCCGACTTCGGCCGTCGTGTAGATTTTGTCGAGGTAGCTCGGCTTCGGCGGCATAATGCAGTTGGTCGTGAAGAGCACAACGCCCGGCATGTTGTCGAACTCACTTTGCTGATTCTGCCAAGCGGTGCCGATGTTACCCTTAAGCTGGGGATACTTCTTCAGCTCCGGATAGGCGTGCGCCGGAAGCATTTCGCCGTGTGTGTAGATGTTGACGCCCTTGCCCTGAGTCTGCTCGAGCAGCATCTTGAGGTCGTAGAGGTCATGTCCGGTCACAATGATGAAAGGCCCCTTCTCGTAGCCCGTGCGAACCTTGGTCGGAACTGGGTTACCGTAAGTTCCCGTGTTCGCCGCGTCGAGCAGTGCCATGCACTTCAGGTTGACCTGACCGAACTCCATGATGAGTCCCAGCCATTCCTCAACGCTATGATCGTCGCCAAGCGCCTTCATGCCCTTGGCAAACCAAACGGATACTTCTGGATCGGTCTTGCCCAATACGCGAGCGTGAGCAGCATAAGCGGCCATGCCGCGCAGGCCGAACAGAAGCGTCGAGCGCAGCGAAACGATGTCTTCATTCCCGTGGAACAGATCTGCCGGAGCAAACGCTGGAGCGCCGCCGCACTTGGCGACCATCGCTTTAATGCGTTCAACCATCGCGGCTACCGGAATTGGATCAAAGTTCACATTGGTGACGCACATAAACAGTGCATCCATGAACAGGGTTTCGCATTCCGCACACGAAGGTTTCCCATCCAATGCACGGCCGAGCGTAATGAGAGCCGCCGTTACGTCGTCTTGAAGGTTAGCAACCTCCGGTTTCTTCCCGCAAACGCCGACACGCGTGCAACCTGTACCCGCTACGGTTTGCTCGCATTGAAAACAAAACATATCACTCATTTATTTTTCTCCTAGGTTTTTGGTTTATGGTCGTTATTGAAATTGGAATTGAGATCGGTCGGATCGGTCAGATCGGTCGGATCATCCGCAGGACAACCAGCACTTTCGACCGCTCCGCTATTAAGCGCCTCACGCCTCCAGAATGTTTCCATCTGTCGAAATCGTGACTACTTGCCATGGTATCATTTTTCCACTTTGCATTAAAGCGTTTTTTACCGCCGTAACGATGCCGCCGCAGCAAGGGACTTCCATGCGAAGCACGGTAACACTCTTAATCTCGTTTGCCTGCAAAATTGCGGTCAACTTCTCCGAATAATCGCCAGCATCGAGCTTGGGACATCCGATGAGCGTCACCTTGTTGCGCATGAAACGCCGATGAATATCCGCATACGCGAAGGCGGTGCAATCGGCTGCAATCAAAAGCGAGGCATTCGCTAAATAAGGCGCAGAGACTGGAACGAGCTTGATCTGGACCGGCCAACTGGTGAGGCTCGATTCGGGCTCTCCCGCTTGACTGGTTGCCGCCGCTGGCTTCAGCGCCTCAGCAGGGTCTTTCCTGGTGATCGATTTTGCCATCGTCCCTGGGCAACCACACGGAAGGGGTGCCGGAGGAGTTTTGACCGGTTTGTGTGCATTTTTAGCCGCCGCCATATTCGCTGCAACCGCCACCTCATCAAAGGCATCGGAGTCGCGTTCCTCAATCTTAATCGCCCCTGTCGGACATGCGGGCAGACAGTCCCCAAGTCCGTCGCAATAGCTTTCAGAAATGAGTTTGGCCTTGCCGTCTACCATCGCCAGTGCGCCTTCGTGGCAGGCGGTGACGCAAATGCCACATCCGTTACAGAGTTCAGAGTCGATGGTTACGATATTTCGCTTCATTTTGCTTTTCCTTTCATCCCGTCAAGGCGGTTGCTCTTCTCGAGCGATTTAACAATGTCGTCTAGTGTTGTGTTAGTAAAAATATTGAGTAGGCGCCTGTTTTCATCGCAAAGCACCTTGCCAAACATGCATCCGGATCCATCGCAAAGACTCGTCTTCAAGAGGCACCCATTGTCCGCGGGAAAGGATCCTGTCGCTTCACAAAGATCCATCATCGAAATTGAGGATACTGGTTTAGCAAGCTTCATTCCGCCGGAGGGTCCTCGCTCGGACAGCAGTATTCCCGCTCTCACAAGCTGCTGGGTAACCTTTGCCGTGTGATGGGCAGAGAGGCCGAGTCCTTCGGAGATTGTCTTTACGGAACTGAACTCGCTTTCGGAAGCAGCGATCCACGCACAACTATGCAATGCGATTGACGTCGCCTCCGAAATATTGATCAGTCCGTTCATGAAAATGTCCTTGTGTTTCTTGATTCGGCATTACAGTACCGAAATACCGAAACCATGTCAACACCGAAAATTGAAATGTTGAAAAATATTTTAGTGGCTCAAAAAACTACCGCGGGGTAACGCTGTGCACTCCATCCGCAGTACCCT
>JBBQIY010000251.1:0-3699 GCA_038325415.1 Kiritimatiellia bacterium | reverse complement strand
GAAGTTGGAAATCAAGCACTTACGCCAATTTAGGCGAAATAATTCATGTCTCTGTTCTCGTGACACCACGGAAGAAGTTTGCAACTGTGCATCACGTGTTGAGAATCAATGCTGTATTCTGACTCCTGACTTCTGTATTCTTGGTGGGATTCAACTAAATTGAATCCCACCCGGTAAGAGGGGTGTACTTAAGATTTCTTGTTTCCTGATTTTCGTGATTGCCTAGCAGAGTAGGGGTTTGGTAGAATGCAACGCATGAGAATATGCATGGACTATCAGCCTGCGGTGGCACAGTGCGCTGGCATCGGGCGATACACGAGGGTACTGGCATCTGAGATGGCGAGACTGCTGTCTGTGGATGATACGTTATCGCTTTTCTACTGCGACTTCCGGCGCAAGTCGAATGCGTTGGAAATTGTGGGCGCGGAAACGGTTGCGTTCAGGGCGATTCCGGGTGCTGTCATGCAGAAGTTGTGGCATTATGCAGGATTCCCGCCGTTCAATTGGATCGCCGGTGATGCGGATGTCTACCATTTTACGAATTTCACAGCCAAGCCATTGACGCATGGCAAGTCGGTTGTCTCGGTTCACGATATGAGTTTCGAGCGATTTCCACAATTCGCCGAGAAACGCAACTTGAGCTACTTGCGCTCTGGAATCCGCAGAACGGTTCAAAGTGCCGATGCCATCATCACGATCTCCGAATTCAGCAAGCGCGAGATTGAAACGTTACTGCCGGAATCCCGTGGAAAGGTGCAGGTGACGTATCTTGGTATCGGATCTGAGTTCTCCATCGCTTCCCAAGAAGACGTGGAAACGGTTAAGAAGCGGTTTGGCCTGAAACGCCCTTATATGATGACAGTGGGTACGATTGAGCCGCGCAAGAATCTTGAGTTTTTGATTGATGTTTTTGAGAAGGTGGCGGGGCAGGGGATCGACCTTGTTATCGCCGGTGCGCCGGGCTGGAAGTGCGAACCGATCTTGAAACGCCTTGAGAACACGAAATACAAAGATCAGCTTCACTATCTGAAGTTCATTCCAGAGGGATGTCTTCCATGCCTCTATTCCGCCGCCTCGCTCTTTGTGATTCCTTCGCATTACGAAGGGTTTGGCTTTTCTCCGCTGGAGGCGATGGCCTGCGGTACACCTGTTTTGTCCTCATCTGGCGGTTCGCTGCCTGAGGTGCTGGGCAATGCCGCTTGCATTATGGATAAGTTTGATGCGGATGTCTGGGCACACGAGGCTCTCGGAATCCTGAACGATCCGGCGCGTAGCGGCGAAATGGTTCAGCGTGGTATCCTCTGCGCGTCGCGGTATAGCTGGCATCACACGGCTGCGCAGACGCTGGCGGTTTACAAGAAGGTACTCGAACAATGAAGATCGTTTTCGACTCGAGGTGGATCTACGAAAAACCGTCCGGTATTGGTGTCTATGCACGAGAGATGATGTGCAGACTCCCACGCCTCATGCCCGAGTCCAAGTTTGTTTTTCTCTTCCGTTCCGCTGAGCTCCGCGACCCGTTGATGGTGGGTGTTGACATGTGCAAAAACGTCGACTCGCTTATCATCCCCTACGGACCTCTGTCTTTGAAGAACCAGCTCAAGATGCCAAAGGAATTATCACGGATCGGCGCGGATCTTTTCCACACGCCGAACTACATGATACCCTATCGTGCTTTCCCCCATTCAACCACCCGACAAACAAAGTGCATCGTGAACATTCACGATGTGATTCCGCTTGTTGTGAAAAATTATGCACCGAATTCGCTTACCAGTCGGTTCAAGGGCATCTTCCGATTCTGCATGAAGTTGAGCATCAGCCGTGCAGACCGCGTGATTACCGGTAGCGAAGCATCGAAGCGAGACATGATTGCGTCGCTCGCACTGGACCAAGCGCTGTCGGATCGAATTCAGGTTGTCTACGATGGCGCAGGGGGGCGTTTCGATGTTCATGAACACGATCCGATTAAGACGGATGAAACGACCCCGCGCACGTTGCTTTATGTTGGGCGTATGGATCCTTACAAAAATGTGGCTGGGTTGGTGGAAGCTCTCGCTCTCGCTCAAAAGCGCCTTGCGTTCCCGTTGCACCTCGTCGTGTGCGGACCTGCCGATGACCGATACCCCGAAGCCCAGGAAATGGCACAAAAGCTGGGCATTGCCGATGCGGTGCGCTTTACTGGTTTTGTGAGCGACGAGGAGCTTGCCGATCTCTATCGGACCTCAGATTTGCTGACCCACCCTTCGCGCTACGAAGGGTTCGGACTTCAGCTTGTCGAAGCGATGCGGAGTGGCCTTCCGGTCTGTTGCACAGACGGCGGATCGCAACCCGAGATCGCAGGCGATGCCGCCTGCATTGTGAAGGCGGGTGATTCACTTTCCATGGCTGGCGCGATTGCCGATGTGCTGAGTTCAGTTGACACGATGGAGCGAATGAAGCTTGCCGGACTTGCGCGCGCGGCGTTGTTTGACTGGGATGTTTGCGCTACGAAAACAGCAGCAATTTACCGCTCCCTGATGCCTGCTAAGGCTAAGAAGACTTAAGCGTGGTCATCTAGTAGTGCTCCACTAGGATCTTGTTCGTGTCAACTGCCATCGGAAGCGAATCCGCATAGAAGTCCTGTGACATCTGCTTTTCCCGTGGTATTGCGACCTCCGAAGATGAAGAGAACGCGGTACGAATCCAGACGCTTGGCATCATAGTCCTTTGGTACACGGTAGTACACCGTCACCTTCCTGTTGTTCGGTGCCATGGTCGCCACCTGTACGGAACCCGTCTCCTGCGCCTGCCCGCAGAGAGTTGCGGACAGGAACAACGCAATTAATAGATGTTTATAGAAATACATATTTGTTAAATACCATATTCTCACCGTAGA
The DNA here is from genome assembly GCA_038325415.1 of Kiritimatiellia bacterium. Lineage (GTDB taxonomy): Bacteria > Verrucomicrobiota > Kiritimatiellia > RFP12 > UBA3636 > JBBQIY01. The sequence continues at coordinate 824 of JBBQIY010000251.1, read as the reverse complement.
ACTTGATCCGTTGCGGTCCATTCAGAGAGTAGCCACGATATTTAAAACATCTTTTTTCGATAAACGAGATCTTTTCCATCAGTTGTCGACCAAAAATAAATTGTATCATGGTTTCCCAAGTACATCTCCTTCATTAATTTAAATTTATCTCGCCTTAATAGATTGAGATACTTTTGGGCCTCGGCCTCCTCGTCATATGATTGTTCGTCCTCTTTGCACAGCCCCCACGGATCCCGAAAATTCACCGGATCATTGTCACAGAAGGCATACAAATTCAGCCCACCGCTAATGCCGATAGGATCCCTAGAGATCCAGCGGCCTGTGGCGGGGTCGTACCAACGCAGGCGGAAGTTGTAGAGACCGGTGGCATACGAGTACTCGCGGCCTTGAAAAAGAAAGCGATTTTGGATTTGAGATTGCTGATTGCTGATTGGAAGACCGTTACCGTCCAACATCGTCAACACGCTGCCCCAGGCGTCGTAGGTGTAGGATTCCACGAGGTTGCCGCCTGCATCTGCGAAACCATGCACCGTGCCCTGAAGATCCGTCAGCGCATAGTACGTTGTGGCAAGGGCACCACTGTGACACGTGATGGCCAAAAGATTGTCGATGCCCGGTCCCCAGGTGTACGACTTAATGACGCTCCCAGCAGAATTGATGTCGGCCACGCAGTGGATGCCGTCGTAGACGAAGGTTTTCCTCTTCCGCCTCCTTCCTCGATTCTCCACACAGTTGACTAATCCGTTTATCATGTTGCCATTCTACTCGTTATGCGTGTTACGCTCAATTGGAAATCAAAACCGCTCATAGACCTATCACCAACC
>JBBQIY010000250.1:0-3701 GCA_038325415.1 Kiritimatiellia bacterium | reverse complement strand
ATCAAGATCGCCGTGCCCGATCCTGTCTATCCTGTTTACGTTGACACAAACGTTATGGCGGGTCGTACAGGCCAAGCAGTTGACGGGCGTTACGAGGGGCTCGTTTATTTGGAATGCACAGAAGCCAACGGGTTTTTCCCCGCACTTCCTTCGGAACAGGTCGATCTCATTTACCTCTGTTTCCCTAACAACCCGACCGGCGCTACCGCCACCAAAGAACAGCTTAAGCAGTATGTAGACTATGCTCATGCCCACAAAGCTTTGATTCTCTTTGATGCGGCTTACGAAGCATTCATTCGCGACGAATCCCTTCCGCATTCAATCTACGAAATTCCGGGAGCGAAAGAAGTTGCCGTGGAATTCCGTAGCTTTTCGAAGACGGCTGGCTTTACGGGAACGCGCTGCGCATACACCGTGGTTCCAAAGGAATGCCGCGTTTTCGCTGAAGACGGCTCCCCCGTGTTGCTGGCATCGCTCTGGCGTCGAAGGATGAGCACAAAGTTCAACGGCGTTTCTTACCCCGTGCAGCGTGCGGCGGAGGCCATTTTCTCGGTGGAAGGTCAGCAGCAAACAACGGCCTTGATCGATGACTATTTGGCCAATGCGAAGCACATCCGCGAGCGACTCAATGCCAAAGGATTCAAGACAACGGGAGGCGATAATTCTCCATATATTTGGTTCAACACGGGCATGGATTCGTGGGCATTTTTCGACAAACTTCTCAGCGAAGCGAACGTCGTAACAACGCCGGGCTCGGGATTTGGACGCTGCGGAAACGGTTACATCCGCATCAGCGCGTTCAATTCGTTCGACAACGTTGTCAAGGCGATGGATCGTATCTGTAAGATCATCTAATTTCAGCTATTTTCGAAGCTGAGTACGCATTGGGCGCAAGAACAACCATCAAGAGACATCAGTCCACGAGAAACACACCATGATCATAGACGGGAAGGCCATATCGGCGCAGATCAGATCGGAAATCGAAACGGAGTCTGCGAAACTAGCGGCGGCGGGAATAGTTCCCGGCCTTGCCGTAATCCTTGTGGGTGAAAATCCGGCGTCCGTTTCTTATGTAACGGCGAAGGAACGCGCTTGCGAGGAGACGGGCATTCGCTCGTTTCCCATTCGGATGGGCGTTGAGACAACGCAGGTAGCGCTTCTTGCCGAGGTGGCTAGGCTGAATGCTGACCCGACGGTTCATGGAATTTTGATCCAGTTGCCGCTGCCGAAGCATATCGACGAATCTGAAGTCATCACGGCAATTCTCCCCGAAAAGGATGTGGATGGATTTCATCCCGTGAGTTTAGGGAAGTTGCTGCTGGGTGAGGATACGTTTGTTTCCTGCACGCCAGCGGGGATACTCGAACTGCTGAAGCGCAGTGGTGTTGAGACCTCGGGCAAGCATGTCGTGGTTGTGGGTCGTAGCAACATCGTTGGCAAGCCCGTTGCGAATTTGCTTTTTCAAAAGCGCGCCGGTGCGAATGCGACCGTCACGATTTGCCACACAGGCACGCCCGACATGAGCGTGTTCACGCGCCAAGCTGACATTCTTATCGTTGCTGCAGGGCATCCGAACACGGTGACCGCGGACATGGTGAAGCCCGGCGCTGTTGTCATCGACGTGGGCGTCAATCGAATTCAAGATGCAACAAAGAAATCTGGCTTCCGTCTTGTCGGCGATGTAGATTTCGACGCGGTGGCGCCCATCGCCTCTGCGATTACGCCAGTCCCTGGCGGCGTTGGCCCGATGACCATCGCTATGCTCCTTTCCAATACACTAAAATCGGCTCGCCACTTTGTCGAGCTACGGCAGAAGAAAATTTAAGTTTTTACCATGAGAATGAAAATCGCCCACGACGGCATCAAAAACCTTCACTACGAAATCCGCGAAATCGTCGATTTCGGCAATGCCCTGCAGAAGCTCGGCATTCCCATTACTTGGGAGAACATCGGCGATCCCATTATGGCCGGCGAGAAAGTTGCGCCTTGGGTCAAAGAGATCGTTCGCAACATCCAACTTGACGACAGTTCTTGGGCCTACTGTCCGAGCCGTGGTGTGCTGAAGACTCGCGAATTTCTTGCCGATATCGTATCGCACCGTCCGGGTGGTATGAAGATTGGTCCAGATGACATTCTTTTCTTCAATGGTATTGCCGATGCCGTTGACAAGATTTACGATCTCATCCAGAAGGACAAACGCGTCCTGATGCCCTCGCCGTCTTATCCCACGCACACATCCAACGAAGGCAAGCGTGGTGACTATTGCCATCTCCAATTCCAACTCCATCCGCGAAACGACTGGCAGCCGGATCTTGAAGAGATTGAAAATAAGATTAAGTACAATCCGCAGGTCGTAGCCATCGCCATCGTTAACCCCGACAATCCAACCGGCTCGGTTTACAAGCGCGAGACGCTCGAAGGGATTGTGGCGATTGCGCGTAAGTACGGCATCTTCATTATCTGCGATGAAATCTATGCTCACATCTGCTACAACGGGGCGGAGACGTTGCATATTTCGGAAGTCCTTGGCGATGTCCCTGCACTCGCGCTTCGCGGCATCTCGAAGGATTTTCCTTGGCCGGGTTCGCGTTGCGGCTGGATCGAAATGCTCAATCGTAACTCGTCCGAATATTTCCGTGAGTATTGCGATGCACTCGTGAAGAGCAAGATGATGGAAGTTTGTTCCACGACGCTACCCCAGATGGCCATTCCGGCGGTTTATGGTGACCCACGCTATTCCGAACTGAAAGCCGAACGAGCCAAGATCTTCGAGCGTCGATCGAATCAAGTCTACGAGTACTTCCGGGACAACGTTCCGGGAACCATTGTGCGCCGTACGCAGGGGGCCTTCTATTTTTGCGTCGTGTTTGAAGATGGGGTGTTGAACGATAAGCAGACCCTCCCGATAACAGACCCGGTTGTTCGCGCCTTTGTCGAAAAATCGGTTGAAGGCGTGGCTCTCGACAAACGCTTTGTCCATTACCTAATGGCCTCCGCAGGCGTCTGCGTTACGCCACTGTCCGGATTCCACACCACAATTCCAGGCTTCCGGATTACAACGCTGGCACCCGACGACAACGAACGCGCCAAGGTGCTGGTTCGCATCGGCGATTCCATCAAGCGTTACATTGCGTCCTGAGGCGTGAGAGAGAGGGCGTAGTGCGTAAGGCGTCTGCTTGAAAAAACTTCGTCGCGAACTTAGGCGTGAATTTTGTTGGCAAGAAAAGTTGCAAGTGACAAGCGGCGAATTGTGAGTTGAGAAAAGGTGGGGCTCGGCCGTCCCGGCCATCCGCAGTCGCACGCGCGTCGACGGATCCCTCGACCCCTCGACCCCTCAACCCGAATCGATGGAATTCGGGTGTCTTCGTGACCTTCGATCCGAATCGAGTCGGTTCAGGTTGTCCAGCGGCGCTTGTCTACCCATGTAATGACTGACTTCTCATTAACATTCTACAGGCTTCCAGATTGTTTAGTTAGTATTTTTTCTTATTTTAGTCTCGCTGATTTCTGCTGGGTTTGTTACTATCAAGGTTCTGGAGCATTCAATGATCACGAAGTACTATGAAAAACTGAGAGAGCGGGGCATTGCCCCGACAGCTCAACGGGCCAACATCCTCAAATCGCTACAGATGCGAACGGATCACCCAGACGTCGAAGCGGTTTACGCCTCCCTTCGCGCTGAGCTACCAGCCTTATCGCTG
>JBBQIY010000249.1:0-3746 GCA_038325415.1 Kiritimatiellia bacterium | reverse complement strand
CTGAAACTCGCCCAACGTGCTGTCATTCCCACACTACTGGATGGTTCCGCTTTGCTTACGGGATGGCTGCTCGCCATGTCGCTGCCCCCTTGGGCACCATGGTGGATCGGTGTAATCGGCGGTTTGTTTGCCATCGTTGTCGGGAAACAAGTGTTTGGCGGACTGGGGTTTAATCTGTTTAACCCAGCGATGGTGGCTCGTGTCTTTTTGCTCGTCTCCTTTCCCATTCCGATGACCATCTGGGTCGCTCCGCTGCCCATTACCGCAGCGACTGCCCCTGGATTCCACGATGGGTTACTGATCGCGCTCAATGGCATCCCGAATCTCGATGCCGTCTCCAGCGCCTCATTGCTCGGATTTGCAAAATCCGAGTTGTCGCATGGCATTAATCTTCTGCATTCGCTCACATCATCATTAGCCCCGGACACTTCCCTGGTCAGCGCCCACGCAGGAAGTCTGGGCGAAACAGCATCGATACTGATCGCCCTGGGCGGGTTATTTCTAATCTATAAGAGGATCATCACCTGGCATATTCCCGTGGCAGTGATTATCGGTATCGCCGTTCCAGCCGCAATTGCCCACGCCATCGATCCAGCCCGTTACCTTGACGCAACATCACATCTTCTATCGGGCGGTGCCCTGCTTGGTGCATTCTTCATTGCCACGGATTACGTCACCTCTCCGAACACAAAACCGGGGCAGCTCGTCTTTGGCGTTGGCTGTGGATTGCTAACCTATATCATCCGGACATGGGGCGGTTACCCGGAAGGTGTCGCTTTCGCGGTTCTTCTGATGAATAGCCTGACACCCGTTATCGACCGTTATATTCGCCCCCGTATCCTTGGACGCAACTGGCGCGGCAAACCGCTGGATCCCGAAGTCGAGAGGGCGAAATCATGAGCAAACTCGCCGCGTTACGGGACGGCCTGAGCTACCAGCCGATCTCTCTGGGCATCGTGGCCATGGTTACCAGTGCAGCACTTGCGTTTGGCAATCTGGCCACTCACGACGCTATACGGCTGGCGGAAGAGCAGGATCTAAAGAATTCACTCACACAGGTCCTGCCCGAAGGTTATGCCGACAATGACCTGCTCCGTGACACCGTCAATATCGCCGGCACTGACGGCGTCCCCGTCACCATCTACCGGTCCCGCAAAAGCGGCGCGGTTAACGGTGCCGTCTTTCAGGTTTCCGGTCGCGGTTATGCGGGAAACATTATTGTGCTCATCGGCCTTGACAGCAAGGGCCGCATGCTCGGCGCACGTGTTATCAAGCATCAAGAAACGCCCGGTCTCGGCGACAAAATCGAAGTTGCAAAGTCAAACTGGATACACGATTTCGAAGGTAAGTCGCTCGACAACCCTCCGTTGGGCAAATGGCTGGTTAAGAAAGATGGCGGAAGCTTTGATCAGTTCGCTGGTGCCACCATCACGCCACGTGCTGTTGTAAAGGCGGTCAAAGGCGGGATGGAGTTCTTTGCCACACATCGAAAAGAAATACTCGAAGGAAGCTGACATGACTTACGTACAAATCCTGAAGAACGGGCTCTGGACCCAGAACATCGTCCTCGCACAATTGCTTGGCTTGTGCCCGACCATGGCTGTGACGACAAGCGGAACCAACGGGCTTGGCATGGGGCTCGCAACAACCGCAGTACTCGTTGCCTCGAACACGCTCATCTCGATGCTCCGTAGTTTTGTTTCCGCTCAGGTACGCATCCCGGTATTCATCGGTCTCATCGCCACCATGGTCACACTCGTCGATATGAGTCTCAATGCCTGGTTTCACGATCTCTACAAGGTACTGGGACTCTTCATCGCTCTTATCGTGGTCAATTGCGCTGTACTCGGCCGCGCCGAAGCTTTCGCTTCGCGTTCCCCCGTACTTGCTTCAGCACTGGATGGTCTGGGTATGGGGCTCGGTTTTACCGCAGCACTAACCACCATTGGACTCATTCGTGAGCTTATCGGGAATGGAACGCTCTTTTCGCAAGCCAGCTTGTTACTCGGGCCACAATTCTCGTTCATGGAGATTACCGTGCTACCTAACTACGGCGGGGTGCTTATGATGATCCTGCCACCGGCTGGATTCATGGTGCTTGGCGGTCTGCTCGCTTTAAAGCGTTTCTATTAACAGCACGTGCACCAGCCTGACAGTTCAAACACGACAGTTGGCTCTGACGACGCAACCGTCGGATGCCACTAAGGAGATTGCCATGCAAATCGGCGTAGCCTACTCTGAACAAGCCCAGCAAATCTGGCTTACCATCGAGACGCCCGACGACGCAACGGTTCATGACGCAATCAACCGATCCGGCATTCTTAAACTGTTTCCAAATATCGATCTTGCCACGCAAAAAGTCGGAATTTTTGGCAAAGTCGTCACCACGGAAACCCCACTTCGCGCGGGAGACCGCGTAGAGATCTATCGCGCAATCACATGAGACCCGCAAACCGTACCGCGGCGCGATGGTGTCGGCATTGACGATGAATATTCCCGTCTGGGATTTTTATTGAAGAGACCGGCAATCCATACTTTTTGAACTGCACTACGGCGTGACGCCATCAGATGTTCGCGAATCTTGTCGCTAACAGTAGAGAGTGGAAGCACACTCGCCTCTTCTATCGCAATGCAATGCAGAATATGGAAACCGACCGGTGACTCAACGACCTCAGACAACTCACCGGCATCCAGCGCGAAGCCATGCGGCTCAAGCTCCTGGTATAACTGACCTTTCCTGAGCGCTCCAAGTAAACCTCCGTTCAGGGCTGTCGGGCACTCGGAATGCTTTAGCGCTTGTTCAACAAATCGCTCAGGTGCCTTCAGCAAGCGCTTGCGAATACCGTTAATTTTTCGGCGCGCTGGCAGGCGCTCGCTACCTTCAAGCTGTTCATTGATGGTAACCAGTATATGACGAAGTGTTCTGTTCTCCGGACGATGAAAACGTTCACGATGAATGAGATAGAAGATTTCTATATCGGTTTCGCTAACGTCATCAACCCGACTGGCCACCCGATCAAGCACAGCGTCGAACTTCAGGTCGCGCTCAATGGCCTTAAGCAGCCCTGCCGCATCCATTCCTGTTGATTCGAGGTCGGCCAGGAATTTTTCCTCTGACGGGTATCGATTACGGATTTCAGAGAACGCCTGCTCAATGAACGAGCCGGGAAGAACGACCTGCGCGGCTTCTGGTGTCGCAAGAATCCTTCGTTCTATCACCAATTGGCGAGCAGCAACATCGTCGACACGCGCGCGCTCCGGTGGTTCGAGTTCGGATGGAGGCTTGCAAAACAGTTGCTGAGCAAGCTTGAGGGTAAGGTAGGGATGGGAGCCGTTGGACTGGACGTCAGACATACTGCCTCCGTGTCAGTGGGACTAATGCCGACTCCGGAACCGCCAGTGTATGCCCGGGCAGGCATTCAAAATGAATGTGATAGTTGATCGCGTTTTTCGGACGGTCAGGAACCACACGTAACACTTCTCCAACTGCGCCTTTAGGAATCTGTTTTCCACCACCTACCGCAAGAATTTTTCCCGAAAGCACATGTTCCCTGGCCTCGAATGCGCTGGGGATCCAATCATCGATGGCATCGATCAGTTCTTCTTCACGGCAACCCACGACCCGATCTACGTCAAGACAATGAACAGAGTAGATGATCTGGTCTTGAAGAAACGTTCCAATATCAACCACCGTTCCAACACTGCCACGCCTTACCAGCAAGCTGCCGATATCCACTTGCGGGTAA
>JBBQIY010000248.1:0-3757 GCA_038325415.1 Kiritimatiellia bacterium | reverse complement strand
GCTGACGGCGATCTGCGACATTGACCCAGCAAAACTTGAATCGGCTGCTCTGGCCTATAACCTTGATGCGGCGCATTGTTTTTTAAAATATGAGGAGTTGCTGAAGTGTCCTGACGTGGACGCAGTGAGCATCTGCACACCCAATCATGTTCACGTTCCGATTGCCTTGAAGGCCGTGCAGTACCGAAAGCCATTTGCGGTTGAGAAGCCGCTTTCTATTGACGTGAAATCCGCGAAAAAGCTCAATGAAGCTGTAAAGGCGTCCGGAATTCCCGCGATGATTTGTTTCTCCTATCGTTTCAAAGGAGCCGCCTGTTATGTTCGGGACTTGATCGCGGAAGGTAAGCTCGGTAAGCTCCGGCATGTCTACACGCGCTATATGCAGGCGTGGGGAAATCCGTCTCGAAACTGTCCTCGCGTCTGGCGTTTCAATGCGGCTGTTACGGGCACCGGCGCCCTCGGCGATCTGGGATCGCACATGCTCGATCTCGTTCGTTTTATGACAGGCGATGAGTATGTCAGCTTTGTTGCCATGAATGGTACTTTTGTCAACGAAAGACGCAGTCCTGATCCTGAAAAGAAGGGCGTCATGGAGCCAGTCGACGTTGATGACTATTCGCATTATTTAGCATCCACCGAGGGAGGAATTGCGACCTCTTTTGAGATTTCGAGATTTTGCTTTGGACGCGGCAACTGTCAGCGGATCGAAATCTATGGCGACAAGGGTGCCGTTGTCTATGAGCTCGAGCGCGAGGATTCACTTTCGGTCTGTTTTGAAAAAGATCAGGAAAGCAACTGCCGTTTTGACCGCGTACCGGTGCCGGAGAAATATCAGACCAATCAGATGCAAACTTTCTTCAATATCGTTAACGGAAAGAAGCGATATCCTAGTGCCACGATTGAAGATGGCTACATCAACCAGATTCACCTTGAGGCGGTTCAGAAGGCTTCGGACACGAAAAGAAGTGTAAGCGTTGTGCACTCTGGAAACGCTACGAAGAGCTGATCCGACACCTCTTGGCTGATTCGGAAGCGCAGTGGGTGAACGTCGTCGATCTGGTGGAAGGGTAGGGCTTACATGGGAGTAGGGCGTAGTGCCTAATGAGTAGTTTTCGCTGGGGATACCCCAGCCCCGTTTAGATAGCGGCGGTTGCGAAGATCTGTGGACGGCGAGACTGTGGCGAGCCTTTGCGCAGCACTGTAAAAGCGGCGTCCTTGCCGCGTTTCGCCTAATCGATTCAATCGATTGCCTCGATTCTATCGATTTCTGTGGCTGGCCTCGTTGAGGCCGGAAGTGTCCGCGATCACCGATCGCAGCTACAGAGTAAGCTGGGCGGCAACGCGCGGTGCGCGTGCCGAGTGCGGCTGGCCGAGACGGCCGAGCCCCACCTTCGATATCAAACGTTGTCGAAAACGTTCGAATGGAATCAAAAATATCTTGCTTCTGTACGATTCAACTTTGTTGAATCGCACCTTCTACAGGCGGCAGGTGCGGATGTCGGTGACGACGATGCCCTTTGCGCCGAGGTCTGAAAGCTCGTCCACGATCACGTTGATGCCCTTCTTCTTGATCATGGCTTTTACGGCAACCCATGCTGGATCGTTCAGCGGAGCGATCGTAGGAGCTTCAATTCCTGGCGTGAGCACGATAGCTTGCTGCAACAGGGAACGGCAGACGTCGTACTCGATCATCTCGTATTCGCGTGCGAGTACGATGCCTTGGAGGCGCCGTAGGAAGACGGCAACCTGTGGAAGTTCAGCCGTTTCAGACGAACGCGAGATCACGATGGCTTCGGACTCCATAACGGGATCGCCTACGGTTTTGAGTCCTGCTTCGCGGAGGGTCTGACCTGAATCGACGACGTCTGCAATTGCATCGGCTACACCGAGGCGGATCGAAACCTCGACAGCACCATCCACGGAGATGAGCGTAGCGTTGACGCCGCGCTTTTCCAGATCGCGCTTTACGATGTTGGCGTAAGAGCATGCAATTCGAAGACCGTTGAAATCCTCTGGAACCAGATCGCTGTCCTTCGGTACGGCGTAACGGAAGGTCGACTTGCCGAAGCCCAAGGCCATCACCTCAACGGCGGGAACGAGGGCATCGAGATTGAGATCGCGCCCTGTGATCCCAATTTCGATGACGCCTTGTGAAACATAGACGGCAATGTCACGTGGACGGAGGAAGACGAACTCGATATCGTTTTCAGTGTCCACGAGGCAGAGTTCACGACCAGAGCGCGAACAGCGGTATCCGGCCTCTTTGACGATGAGGATGGTCGCTTCGGAAAGCGTTCCCTTGTTTGGAAGTGCAATTCTTATCATGGTGTTTTAGAGGAGGTGCGATTCAACATCGTTGAAGCGCACAAGGAGTCAGGAGTCAGAATACAGGAGTCAGTAGTTGGGAGGCAAAGGCGGATGCCGATAGCGACGGAATGATTTGTGTTTCTTTTTCGGGGACACAGTAAAAGGAGGTCGTGGTTGCGCATGAAACGTTAGAAATGAATTCTGTATACTGACTTCTGGATTCTGTATTCTTGGTGCGATTCAACAAAGTTGAATCGCACGCTTTCAGAGGTGCTTGTAGACGTCTTCAAGGCTGATGCCCTTGGCGATCATCATCACCTGAGCATGATAGAGAAGTTGCGAAATTTCTTCGGCTGTGCGTTCATTCCCCTCGTATTCAGCCGCTATCCAAACCTCACCGGCTTCTTCATTGAGCTTCTTTCCGATGAAATGAACGCCTTTTTCAAGCTCCTTGACAGTCCCGGAATCGGGGTCGCCCTGAGCGGCTTTGGCTTTCAGTTCAGCGAAAAGTTGTTCAAAAGATTTCATGGTTCCGGCGGGGTTTAGAAGTGAGGGATGGAAAGGCTAGATAAGCCCTTGAGCGGCTTCTTTGACGAGAGCCTTGCCAATGACATCGCGTTGAATCTGATTCGTGCCTTCATAGATCTGGGTGATCTTGGCATCGCGCATCATCTTCTCGACAGGGTATTCCTTCATGTAGCCATAGCCACCGAGAACCTGTACGGCATCCGTGGTAACGGACATCGCTACATCGGAGGCGTAGCATTTAGCCATCGCGGAAATCTTGCTCACATCCTTAGCACCGCTGTCCATGTAGGCTGCGCAGCGGTAAACGAGGGCGCGGGCGGATTCAACTCTCATCGCCATATCGGAAAGCATGAACAGGAGGCCCTGATTGGCGCAGATTGGCTGACCGAACTGGCGGCGTTCGCGAGAATACTTGATGGCGATTTCAAGAGCACCGGTCGCAATGCCAAGTGCCTGCCCTGCTACGCTTGGACGTGAGGCGTCGAGGGTCTTCATGGCGACGATGAACCCACGGCCCTCACCCATGATGAGGTTGTCCTTGTGGACGCGGCAATCCTGGAAGATGAGTTCGCGCGTGGTGGAGGCACGGATGCCCATCTTGTTCTCTTTCTTGCCGAACGTGAAACCTTCCGTTCCCTTGTCGATGATGAAGAAGCTCGCGCCACGGGCGCCCTTCTTCTTGTCGGTCATCGCACAAACGGTATAGATCTCGGCTTCGCCGCCGTTGGTGATCCACTGCTTCGTGCCGTTCAAAATATAGTAGTCGCCATCCTTCTTCGCTGTGGTCTGGATCGCTGCCGCATCGGAGCCGGCGTTCGCTTCCGTCAATCCGAAAGCTGCTACGGTTCCTTCCGCGACGCGGGGGAGGTACTTCTGCTTCTGTTCGTCGCTTCCACAAAGAATGATGGGCAACGTGCCGAGG
>JBBQIY010000247.1:0-3771 GCA_038325415.1 Kiritimatiellia bacterium | reverse complement strand
CCAACTTCTGACTCCTGTCTCCTGTCTTCTGACTCCTGTGGGCGTCAAACTATGTTGACGCCCACCCGAGGGTGGGGTTTAGTTTTTGTCCATCTTGCGTAGCGTGCTGATCTGTGGTATGTTACGGATCTAATTCAAGAGGAATGGTGGCGGCTTTATTTCTTGTCGTATTGAACGGTGTTACCGAGTGCTTTATAGGAGAACAATTTTGATGAACAAGGTTTGTATTGCTGGTTTCGGTGAAATTATGTTGCGTCTGTCGCCGAAGGGTAACTTGCGTCTGGCGCAGGTGCTTCCCGGTGAGTTGAACGCGACGTTCGGTGGCGGTGAGGCGAATGTATGCGCATCTCTTGCGTTGTTGGGGCTGCAGTCGCGATTTCTAACGGCGCTACCGAAAAACCCCCTCGCCGATGCGCTCGTAACCGAATTGCGCGGGCTGGGTGTGGACACCTCAAAAATGCTCCATCTTGACGAAGGGCGTCTCGGAATTTACTTCGCAGAAGCAGGTGCTAATCAGCGGGGTTCGGGCGTGATCTACGACCGATCCGGATCTTCGATTTCAATGGCTGACGCGGATGACTACGATTTTGATGCCATGCTTGAGGGCGTGACGTGGCTCCACCTGACGGGAATTACGCCAGCGATTTCGGAGAAGGCATACCGTGCAACACTCGCAGCGGCGGAAAAAGCTTCTGCCAAGGGAATCAAGATTTCCTGTGATCTCAACTTCCGTAAAAAGCTCTGGAACTGGTCGAAAGGTGTTTCGCAGAAAGATCTGGCTCGGAAATGTATGCAAGAGATCGTTTCTTTTGTGGATGTGATTGTTGGCAATGAAGAGGACGCCTTCGACGTCTTCGGCATTTCAGCGGGTAAGACTTCCGTGGAGTCGGGCAAGCTGGATGTGGCGGCTTATACTGAGGTGGCGGAGAAACTTTCGCAGATGTTTCCAAAGGCCAAGCAAATCGCCATTACGCTCCGCGTGAGCCTCTCGGCAAGCCACAACAACTGGGGCGCTATGCTGTATGACGTCACCGCGGCAAAGTCATATCTTGCGCCTGTTGAGGCGGACGGGCAGTATCGTCCTTATGAAATCTGCGATATCGTTGATCGCATCGGCGGGGGGGATTCTTTTTCTGCTGGGCTTATCTATGCACTCAACAGCGATGCGTATGCGGAGCCCCAGACAGCACTCTCATTTGCGGTGGCAGCAAGCTGTCTCAAGCATTCGGTCTATGGCGACTACAATTACTGCACGGTTGACGAAGTGGTGTCGCTGATGAAGGGGAATGCGTCAGGACGGGTGAAACGATGAACATCGTTCGCGGAACGCTGAAAATCTTCTTGGGCCTTGTGGTGCTGTGTGCGTTGCCATTCGTCATCGAGGTGCTCCTGAACTCGTACGAGCTCGCCCGCAATCCTTGGACGAAACTTGGTGCTATCGTTACGGATGGCGGTGCTGTCAAAGCGGGGTTGAACCGAAGACTTTTCAAAGAGATTCGATTTCGCTCGACGGGGATGCGGATGTATTTCGATTCGATGAACTTGACTGAGATTCAGGCGGATTCGCTTATCTCTGATGTGGCAGGAAAGGTGCATGTCATTAAAGGTGACGAGGAGATCTTAACTTATAACTTCCGGTTGGAACAAAATCTCAAGAAAAATGTGGGCGGACTCGATGCGCTTGAGAAGCTCGGTGCTGCAGGTCTCATCGGTATCGCTCAAAAGTTTGACGTCGAATGCAAGATTGTCCCCGCAACCGCAGAAGACAGGGCCGCCGCCGACTTCCTTTACAAGCGTGAGTTTGGAGTAGGAGAGGCCGTCGAGATCGCTTTTGAGTTTGAAGGGGCTGTTCCTACAGAAAGCAAATTAACCTTCTGCTATTCGAAGTCCCCTAGCTCGCTGCTCCACGGAACGTTCTTCGAGCGGATCGCCAAGCGGTTGACTCGTTCTAACTTATAAAAAAGCGAAAAGAGGAGGATCTACTATGCGTGTCGTCGTACCACTGGCAAATGGCGTTGAGGAGACGGAGGCCATCACGATCATCGACGTGCTTCGGCGCGGAGGGGTTGAGGTGACTTCCCTTTCAATGGATGAATCCGGCATGGATGTCGAAGGGGCTCACAAGATTGGGCTCGTCGCCGATGCGAGTTGGGATGATGGCGAGGTTGAGTCTGCGGACATGATCGTTTTGCCGGGGGGCATGGCTGGCATGCGCACATTAAAAGCCGATTCCCGTGTCTTGGAGGCACTTCAACTGTTTAATAAGGCAGGCAAGTTCATTGGTGCAATCTGCGCGGCTCCCGTCGTGCTACAGGAAGCCGGCATCGTGAAAGGGCGGAAAGTCGTTTGCTATCCCGGAATGGACGTGAATCTTCCCGATGCCGTTTTTATGCCAGGATGCAACGTGATGCGCGATGGCAATCTCATCACGGGAACTGGCCCGGCGACGGCCATGGAGTTCGCACTGGCGATCCTCGAAATGCTTGAGGGATCTGAATGCCGGAACAAGACAGCAAAGGGACTGCTCTTCCCATAGCGGAGCAGAGGGACTAGTGGCAACCTACGAATACAGCGGATATAAGACCGATGGCACATCCTGTCGTGGCAGGGTGGAGTCGGGAAGTACGAAGCAAGCGTCTCGCCAGCTTTTAGAGACCGGCGTGTTTGTTGAGCATATCCGTCCGTTGCACGTTGCATTGGAGTTGCGGACGTCTCGGCGTTCCGCTCTGTATCGCGAACTGGGTGCGCTACTCGGTGCTGGGTTGCCTCTGGATAGGGCCCTTTCGCTGATGATGGAGTCCGATGATGTGGTTGTTGCGGCGGTGCTTTCTTCCGTCAGTTCAAAAATCCGTGAGGGCGGCGGCCTGGCGGATTCGCTCTGCGAGGTTTGCCAAGGGATTAGTGGCTACGAACGTGCAGCGCTGACGTCGGCAGAACGCTCGGCCACGTTACCTTCCATGTTGTCCCGTCTCGCTGAGCTCCTTGATGCGCAGGAAGGCGTTCGCGATCAAATGCGCTCTGCGCTCGTGTATCCAGCGTTCATACTCTGTCTAGGGTTGCTGGTTGGTGGAATCATGATGGGGGTCGTCGTACCGAAGACGATGGCGATGTTGGCTTCTTCAGGTATGGAACTCCCTCGCGTGAGTACAATCCTCATTAACGTTTCGAAGCTCTTTGCAGTCGGTTTCGCTGGGCTTACGGTGCTAGGCGTTGGTTTGAGTGCTGTAGCACTCCGCTTGTCTAGGAAGGATGAGGCCGCCGCCGTGCGAATCGATGAATTCTTGCTTCGCCTTCCGTTCATGAAGCCGGCTCGAGGACTCGCGGGCATGCGATTCGCCTCGATTCTTTCCGTTTTGGCGGAGTCCGGTATGCCTATCGTGTCGGCTCTGCCGATCGCGGGAGCTGGCACAAGCCATCCGTGGCTTGCACAGTGCGTTGCGGAACAAACCGAGAAGGTGCGAAATGGCATGAGTCTTTCTCATGCGGTTGGCGAGTTGCCGATGTTCGGTCGTGAACTGGCCGAATGGGTGCGGGTCGGTGAAGCTGGCGGTTGCATTTCGTCCATGCTTGACGTTGCCTCCGAAAGACTCCAGCGAGATTGGGATCGTGCGCTCACGCGCCGCCTTGCACTTCTGGAGCCAGCCATTTTGACGCTTGTCGGTGTCTTTGTGCTGGTGATGGCGTTGGCCTTGATCCTCCCTGTCGTTGGCATGACCAAAAGTCTGGGTGTAGGTTAAGAAATTATGAATTACGAATTACCAAAAATAATAT
>JBBQIY010000246.1:0-3835 GCA_038325415.1 Kiritimatiellia bacterium | reverse complement strand
GCCTGTTTTCAGAGGACTTTACATCGTCGGACATCGCGGAGGCTGTGACGCGCTATCCCTCGTGGTCAGAGCGAGAGGGCATGATTCGCAAACTTTTCGGGGACGGCGTTTTTGGCGATAAGATTGTTGCCGAGTCAAAGGCAAAGTACCTTGAGGGCACTGCACTTCGGGCGCGGCTCGAGAAAATTGCTGTATGCTGGGAGGAGATGAAGATGAAGGTGGAGCGTCAGATCATGAGCTTCACGCGCATGCGAGAGATGTTTCGGGTAGCGGGATGTCCCGTTCATCCTCGGGAGATTGGGGTGAATGCCGCACGGTGTGGCGCATCGGCGATCGCGGCACAGATGATTCGTTCGCGGTACACGGTGTTAGATTTAGCATTTGATACAGGCAGACTGCATGCTGTGGTGGAGGCAATCGGATCGGCGTGGGAATAGTAGGTGGAAATTATGAATTATGAATTACGAATTATGAATTGGGAATTACTATTGACCAATGCCTATTGACCAATGCCTAATGACCAATGCCTAATGACCAATGCCTAATGACCAATGCCTAATGCCTAATGACCAATGACCAATGACCAATGGCCAATGGCCAATGACGAATGACGAATTGCGTATCGACAGAAAAGGAGTGAGAGATGAATTTGCTTGAAGATAAGGTAGCCCTTGTAACAGGGGGGGCGGTCAGACTGGGACGAGAAATTGCGCTGGCACTTGCGCGCGAAGGCTGTGACATTGTCGTGCATTATCGAGAGTCGGGGCCCGAGGCGGAGATACTGGTTGATGAAATTCGGGATATGGGGCGACAGTCGTGGCTTGTCTGCGGAGATCTTTCGAATATCTATGCGGCGGAAGGGGTGATGCGCACGGCGTGGGAGCTCGCGGGATGGGTTGACATTCTCGTCAACAATGCCTCGATTTTTTCTCATCTGACGCTTGAAGAGTCGACGGTGGAGGATCTCGAGGAAATGTGGCATGTGAATGCCCTCGCGCCGATCATCATGGCGAAGACGCTTGCCTCACTTGCCATTGAGAGTGAGATCTTGCCGGACGACTATTGCGGTCGCGTGGTCAATATTTTGGATCGGCGCATTGTCAAACCGGAGAAGGGGCATCTCCCGTATTGGCTGTCGAAGAAAAGTCTCGAGGCGTTTACCCTTGGCGGTGCACTTGAACTCGCACCGAGAATCACGGTGAACGCCGTTGCGCCGGGCCCCGTGATCCCTCCGGTCGCACCCGAACTCATGGAGTATGCTGGCCCGATGCCGTTAGCGGTGCGTTGCATTCCGTCTGATATCGCTGATGCCGTGATTTATCTTGCGAGAGCCGTGGCGGTGACGGGACAGATTCTCTACGTGGATAGTGGGCAGCATCTTCTCTGATTGCGCTTTCCAGATTTATCCTTTTTGTGTTACAATTTCACCATTCGAATGGTTAAGGAGTCGAAAAATCTCAAGGAGTTCCCGCTATGCATGACGCAATCCCCAAAGAAAATCATTTTCATACCAGAGAAGCCTTCTCGCTTGTTGAGTTGATTGTGGTCATTGGCATCATCGCGTTGCTCGCGGGCATCGTCGTTCCTTCGGTTGAGGTGCTCCGAGAAAAAGGCAAGGAAACCGCTTGCGCAAATAACATGCGTCAATGGGGTGCGGCCATGGGAATTTATTTGGACGAAAATCGTGGTGTCTTCCCCAATGATGGAGCGAGCGGAGACGAAGCGGGCGTCTGGTACAACGTGTTGCCGCAATATATCGGGGTAGAGCCTTTCTATGCACTTAAAACCAAAGGGAAGACCCCTTGTCCTGGTATGGGAAAGAGTATATACATCTGCCCAAGTCTTTCGGTTGACGCTGCGTTGCTGGCCAAATACACCAGTGGAACTCAGGTAGGCTATAATCTCTCCTATGCTATGAATTACTGGATCAATGCGCCGAAAGACGATGATTCGTTGACCAAGCGGATGCGGTTGTCGCAGGTCAAACATGCCGATCAATTCGTCATTTTTTCGGAGACGGCTGACAGTTCCTTGAAAAGCGTAGATGCGGATCCCCAGAACCCTTCCATGACCAGTTCGCCAGACTTCAGGCATCGCGGACGGGTGAATGTAGTCTTTGCGGATGGTCATGTGACGCCAGTTCGGAATCTCGATATCTTCCTTTTGCAGTGGAATCCGCATTTCGAGCCAGGGCAGGCGCCAATAACGACGGCTCCAAAAAAGGAGTGAGGTTTTGTGATACAGGCGAGGTTTTGATCGGGTTTTCGATGCCAAGAACTTGACCCCACGTCGTTGCAAATGGTAGTATTGAAGCACTTTTGAAACACGGTTAACGATACGGAATTATCAAGAGTAAGGAGACGAGAAATGAAAAAATATATATGTCTTACCTGTGACTATGTTTACGACCCTGCAGCAGGTGACCCCGATAACGGAATTGCCCCAGGAACAGCTTTTGAGGATCTTCCTGACGACTGGGTGTGCCCGCCTTGCGGTGTGACCAAGAGCGGATTTGATCCGATGTGATTGCGTGAGGCAGACCGGAGTGTTCGCCCACTTGGCTTTAGGTTCGCATGGAAACGGGAGCAAGGATGAGTCACGACATTGAAGAAGGAGTCACGTTGAAGCTAGACTTCAGCAAACTTGACTCCCTGTCTGGTTGCGTTCCCGTGGCAGTTCAGCGCATCGACACCCACGAAGTTGTGTTGGTGGCGTATACAAACGAGCGTGCCATGCGTGAGGCGTTTCGAACCCAGAAACTCGTTCTGTGGAGTACGTCGCGAAATGCGATGTGGGAGAAAGGGGCCACGTCGGGATGTTGTTTTGACCTCGTTGAAGCGTATGTAAATTGTGAGCAAAACTCGTTGCTTTACCTTGTGAAACCGGCCGCTGGTGCGGTGGCCTCTGGGATGTGCCACACGAGCAATTCAGAAGGAAGTCCCCGGAATTGTTTCTACCGCAGGATCGCTCTCGATACCCTGACACTGAAAAATGTTGATCCCTAGACAAAAGAAGAAGGCTACGGCTCAGTTCTTTCCTTTAAAGGATGGCGCCACGTGTCGCTGCCCTTACTGTTCGGAGATCTTTATATGGCCGTCAGCAGCGATGGCGTGTCCAGCCTGTAAACGATCCGTACGCCCGCCAGAGGGGTATGCAAAGCCCGGCAAGGAGGCTCGACAGAAGGCTGTGGAACGCATTCAGAAGGCGGCGGACATTGATCGACGAAAAATCGGTGGGATGCCGGTCTTCGATACGGCGAAGAAGCCGGGCTTTGTCCTAATGGTGGTGGTCGGTTTAGCCGTCCTCGGCACGGCGGTTATCTCGAGCTCGATGAAAAGCTCTTCCGTTGTTAAGCGGAGCAAGAAGGATCCGGTTCAACTGACACAGGGCGATCTTCTCGTGTTTGCCATGGCGTTGGAGCACTATAAACTGGACGTGGGTCACTATCCTTCGTATCGCGATGGAGGACTCCTCGCCTTGATTTCTGATCCAGGTGAAACGGATTGGTACGGTCCTTATATCAACGTCATCCAGAATGACGGGTGGAGGCGTCCTTATTTTTATGATCGGACGAATGGCGTACCCATGCTTGTGAGTGCCGGACGAGATCGCCGATTTCTAACGGCTGATGATCTTATCGCGAAGCCGGAAGATTTTGCGGCACATCCGGAATTTATCCACCACGATCCTGAGCGTCATATCAATCGACCTGCGCCTGGTGTTACCCTTATTCGGGGTCGTTGATCGCGTTCGTTGAGTTGCCCATTTCAGCTTGGATCCAATCCGCTTCGGAGATGCCTTTGGCAACGTCTCGAAAGACCTGCGGAATGTCTGT
>JBBQIY010000245.1:0-3868 GCA_038325415.1 Kiritimatiellia bacterium | reverse complement strand
GAGGCGGCGGATGATGAAAGGCTCGAAAAGCACGAGCGCCATCTTCTTAGGAAGACCGCACTGCCAGAGCTTCAGGTCAGGGCCGCAGATAATAACAGAACGTCCAGAGTAGTCGACACGTTTGCCGAGCAGGTTCTGATGGAAACGGCCTGTCTTACCCTTGAGCATGTCGCTAAGCGACTTGAGCGGACGTCCCCCGGCACCGGTGACGGCGCGGCCATGACGACCATTGTCAAAGACGGCGTCAACAGCCTCCTGGAGCATGCGCTTCTCGTTGCGGATAATGACATCCGGGGTCTTGAGCTGCTGCAGGTTGCGGAGACGGTTGTTACGGTTGATAACGCGGCGGTAGAGATCGTTAAGATCGGAGGTCGCAAAGCGGCCACCCTCAAGCGGCACAAGCGGACGCAACTCGGGCGGGATGACCGGCATCACCGTGAGGATCATGTGTTCCGGACGGCTGGTGCTGGTGCGGAAGCCGTCGCAGATCTTCATCCGCTTCGTGATCTTTTTGCGGTTCTGCTTGGATTTCGTACTCTCGATTTCCTCTTCGAGTTGGCTCATGAGTTGCTCAAGGTCGACGCGACCCAGCACCTTGCGGATGCCTTCGGCTCCCATCATGGCCTCAAAAGAGTCGCCATACTGCTCAAAGTAGTCCTGATATTCGGACTCGGTGAGGAGCTGGTTCGGCTTGAGCGGCGTGTCGCCGGGATCGGTGACGAGGTAATCCTCGTAGTAAATGACGCGCTCGAGGTTCGTGGCGGTCATGTCCAGCATCAGGCCAATGCGGCTCGGTGAACACTTCAGGAACCAGATGTGCGATACGGGCACGGCAAGCTCGATGTGACCCATTCGGTGGCGACGGACGCGAGAAACCGTGACCTCGACTCCGCAACGATCACAGATGATGCCTTTATGCTTGATGCGCTTGTACTTGCCGCAGGCGCATTCCCAGTCGCGTGTTGGGCCGAAAATCTTCTCGCAGAAGAGGCCATCGCGCTCAGGTCGGTACGTGCGGTAGTTGATCGTCTCTGGGTTCCGGACTTCGCCATGGCTCCACGAACGAATGATGTCAGGAGACGCGAGGGTAATGCCGACAGCGTCATATTGGTCGACGTCACGCTTCTCGTCGAAAATTTCTTTGGCAACAAATGGATTCAAGTTTTTGCCTCCCCTAGATTATTTTTTGCTCTTGGCGTCTTCGAGTTTGCTATTGACGAGCTTCATGTCAAGGCACAGGCCATTAAGTTCACTCATGAGAACCGAGAAGGTCTCTGGCATACCGGCATGCAACGTGTTCTGACCCTTCACGATGGATTCGTAAATCCTCGTGCGGCCCGCCACGTCATCCGACTTAACCGTCAGCAACTCTTGCAACGCATAGGCCACGCCGTAAGCTTCCAGTGCCCAGACTTCCATTTCCCCCATACGCTGACCCCCTGCCTGCGCCTTGCCGCCCAAAGGCTGCTGCGTGACGAGGGAATAAGGGCCAACGGAACGAGCGTGGATCTTGTCGGTGACAAGGTGGTGGAGCTTCAACATGTAGATGACACCCACCATGACGCGCTGGTCGAAGCGTTCGCCAGTACGACCGTCGTAAAGATCCGACTTGCCGTCCTTTTGCATCCAGCCACAGTCTGGTTTTTTGCTGGCTTGCTCAAGCAGTTCATGGACCTGGGTTTCAAGCACACCGTCGAAGACCGGCGTCTCGGCATAAAGCCCGAGCGCGCGGCACGCGGCACCGAGATGCGTCTCGAAGACCTGCCCGATATTCATTCGGGAAGGCACACCGAGGGGGTTCAACACGATGTCAACAGGCTGACCATTCGAGAGGAACGGCATATCGCATTCGGGAACGATTCGGGCAACGACGCCCTTGTTTCCGTGACGACCTGCGAGTTTGTCACCCACCGAGAGATTCTTCTTCTCGGCGATATAAACCTTGACCGATGTGATGGCGCCATGATCGGCGTCGCCACCCTTTTCAATGGTGCGGCGCTCTTCTTCGGACTTCACGTCAAGTTCGTCGAACTTGGGGTTGAATTCCTCGACGATGCCCATGATCTTGACTTTAACCGGACTACTCTCGATTTTGATGCTATTGCGCTTCTCGGCGAGATTCATCAACAGGGCCTTGGTAATCTTGCGATTCGCCTGAATGATGATGTCTTCCGTGCCTTCATCGATGATGTCAAGGGAGATCTTCTCACCGAGCAAGATATTGCTGAGCGATATGGTAAGCTCTTCAATGAGCTTCTTGTGTTCCTTGGCATGATCGGTCGCGACATCCTCGAGCTTACGCTTAGGCTGCGGTTGCATCTGCTCCTGAAGTGCTGCAACAGCACTCTGCGGCTGATTCCGGCGGAAGTCCGTCTTGATTTTGACGTCCATCACGATGCCGTAAGTTCCCGGGGTGACGGTCAGCGACGAGTCGCGAACATCAGCAGCCTTCTCGCCGAAAATCGCGCGGAGAAGTCTTTCCTCCGGGAGAAGCTCCGTCTCGGACTTCGGGGTGATCTTGCCGACGAGGATATCGCCAGGCTTGACTTCCGCACCGATTCGGATAACGCCTTTGGTGTCTAGATTCCGCAGCGCGTCTTCGCCGACGTTCGGAATGTCGCGGGTGATTTCCTCAAGACCCAGCTTCGTCTCGCGGGCGCTACACTCGAACTCGCAAATGTGGACGGATGTGAACACGTCGTCGCGGACAATGCGCTGAGACACCACGATGGCGTCTTCGAAGTTATAACCGCACCACGGCATAAACGCAACGGAGAGGTTCTTGCCCAAGGCCAGCTCGCCTTCATCGGTGGCCGGACCATCGGCAAGGACATCGCCCTTTTCAATGAGTTGACCTTCTTCGACAATCGGATGCTGGTTGAAACAAGTTCCTGCATTCGTTCGGCGGAACTTCTGCAACGGATAGCGACGATAGCTCTTCTTCGCCGTGCTCTTGTTTGGCTTTTTGCCGTCTTCGGAAACCACGACCTCGCAGGCGTCAACAGACGCCACGATTCCGCTATCCTCGGCAACAATCACCACGCGAGATCCGCGTGCTGCCTGGCTTTCAAGACCGGTGGCAACATACGGGCGTTCGGTGAGTAGCAACGGAACCGCCTGGCGCATCATGTTCGCACCCATCAAGGCGCGGTTCGCGTCATCGTGTTCAAGGAACGGGATAAGCCCAGCAGCGATCGAGATCACCTGCTTCGGCGACACGTCCATGTACTCAACTTTTGCACGCGGTGCCTCTTTGAAATCTGCAGCGTAGCGGACGGCGACAATCTCATTTTTAAACGAGTTATCGGCGAGCAACGGCGCGTTCGCCTGGGCAATGACGTACTTCTCTTCCTCATCGGCAGAGAGATAGATCACTTCGTCAGTAACCTTGCCATCGACGACCTTACGGTACGGCGTTTCGACGAAGCCAAACTCATTGATCGTGGCGTAGATTCCGAGCGACGAAATCAGGCCGATATTCGGACCTTCAGGCGTTTCAATCGGGCAGATACGGCCGTAATGGGAAGGATGCACGTCGCGCACTTCAAAACCAGCGCGATCACGTGAAAGTCCACCAGGGCCGAGTGCAGAGAGACGGCGCTTATGGGCAAGGCCCGAAAGCGGGTTCGTCTGATCCATGAACTGGGAAAGCTGACTACGACCAAAGAAGTCGTTGATCACGGCTGAGAGCGTCTTCGAGTTAACGAGGCGCTGTGGCTGGATTTGCTGGCTTTCGGTATTAGGATCAGAGGAAGCGAGGGACATGCGTTCACGAATGACGCGCTCGGTACGAGCCAAACCGACACGGCACTGGTTCTCGAGCAATTCGCCCGAGGTGCGGATGCGGCGGCTTCCGAGATGGTCGATG
>JBBQIY010000244.1:0-3906 GCA_038325415.1 Kiritimatiellia bacterium | reverse complement strand
ATTTGGAATGTCACCAATCCTTGACCGATG
The DNA here is from genome assembly GCA_038325415.1 of Kiritimatiellia bacterium. Taxonomy (GTDB): domain Bacteria; phylum Verrucomicrobiota; class Kiritimatiellia; order RFP12; family UBA3636; genus JBBQIY01. The sequence goes on along the minus strand of JBBQIY010000244.1, from coordinate 3,876 downwards.
TCTTCGGTCGCTTGGGCATTGATTTTCAGAATGCGACTTTCGTCTGCTTTGAGGGTGATCGTTTTAACGGACTCGTCGCCTTGGATTGAGCCTGCAAACTTGAGGCTGTAGGTGGCATTACAATCCGCTCCGCTCTGATTGTGAATGGCGAATGTCAACTTCGTGGAGTCACCGCAGGCGAGAAAACGTGGGGCGTCAGGACGCGCCACAAGTTTGGGACTTACCTTGATCTGGGTTGATGAAGAACCGCTCGCAGTTTTGTTCCACGTAACGACCGTGACACGGACTTCGCCCGCGAACTCGGGGAGCTTGAACGTGTACTCGGCATGGCCGTCGATGAGAGGGAGATTATAGGCGGCGAGGCTGAGCGGCTTGAACCGTCGCGATGCCACGGGACTGATCCGGCGCATGAGCGGTGCTTCACCATCGCCACCGATTTTCGCTGCATGTGCGGAAACCGTCTCCGCCGTGACCGGCATCAACAGGCTGAACAGGTCGTTGAGCGTTGTGGCAGATGTACACGGCATTGAGAAGAAGCCGTAGGGATCGGGAATTTTTTCGCCTGTGAGCATTTGGATCGCTTCGTCGGTTACGAAGACCGTTGCAAAGGTTGCAGAAGAGGCTTCGACGGCATTGAGATCAATGGACACCCGAACATCTGATCCACCGGAAATGATCTCGACAGACGCGCTATCGATTACGTCGAGTTTATCTTCAGGTCTTGCAACAATCAGCGTAGCAAGACCCGATGCACGGTGTGCGCTCCACGTCTCTTCCACCTCTGCTGGTCGAATGATGCTGATTGAGGCTTGGATGTTCGGATAGAAATCATCGGTGACGGGGATTTCGACTACGACGGTGGTGTTCGTCATTTCGAGGACTTCGGATTTTAGGATTCCCTCACGCTGCAACGAGTACAAAGCGGTACCCGTGAACGGCGTCGTGATCGTTAGTTTGGCAGTCTCGCCAGCAAGATAGTTAGGCTTATCGAATTCCATTTCGACCTTGGCAGGATTGGCGAGATCAGAGCGAGTCGACGACATGGCGTCTTGCGTGGCCGTGAACGAATAGGAAGTCGAAGCCTTCGTGGCAGGGTCTGTCACGACAAGCAGATACTCGCCGGCGGTGCCAACGGAAAACGGGTAGTCGATATCGGCATCTGAAGCCGACAACACCGTTGTGTTTGAAAGCGCGGATTTGACGATCTCATTCTTCCAAACCCATTGACCATTCGCTCCGCACGTGTAGCCGAAGATGCGGGAGATGCGGAAGATCTGAATGGCGAGTGAACGTGGGTCTGGAAGTCGTACTCCCTCTCGATCCACGACCGCAATGGAAATACGATTCGTCGTCGCGACGGCAATCGAGCTTGATTCAGGCGGTTTGATGCCAATGTAGTGCGGATAGCGGTGGAGCTTGACGGATGCTCGCATTGAGACAGGACGCCCACCCGGTTCGAAAGCGGTTCCTTCTAGTGTCGCTGAAAGCATTTCAGTAGGGAGCAGGTCAAAATTTACGGGTAACGTGAATTGAGCATTGCCGTCAACATCAAAGGAGCCTTTACCGAGAACCGTATGATTACTTTTGATCGATCTTTCGGAGTTCCCGAATGCATATTGCTTCCATCCCTCTGGCGCAAATTTGGCGGCGGAATACGAGACGGCGGCTTCGGCTTTCAGGCCCGCCGCAACTTTGCCGAATAGGTGTTCGGCATGGACGACGAAGGGGAGTGGCTTGTCGAACAAGGCGTCATCTGGCAGCGAGGCGAAAGAAACGCGGATCTGAGGCGGGACGAAGGACTCGACCGATACGGATCGAAGGCCGAGTAAAGTGCCGGTATCTCCAGGGGTGGAGAGTCGCAATGTCCACGTACCGGATGGCTGGTTGTCGGGGATTGTGATTGGTTTCTCTGGCGTGATGCACCCAGTTTCATCGGGCATGAGGGTCACGGTCATGAAGGAACGTCCGTCGGGCCGTATCACATCAAGCTTAACGGGGAAAGGGGAGGGCGCTTCGGTTTTTTCGTTGCGTAGCAGCGCTTGCAGGTGGATTGGCTCGTCGTGTCGGTAAATGCCACGATCTGTGTAGACAAACGCCTTGCAGATTCCCGCTTCGGCATAGACACCTTGTGCCCCGTTATTTTCGTCAACGGATGTGGCATTGGTTATCGGGATGAACGACATATCGGAACCGCCATCCATTTCTGCGACAACGACAAAAGGTTCGGAGCCCGTGCGTGGAAGCGGGATGCGTGCAATGCCGCTTTCGTCGCTCGTCCCTTGGGCAATCAAGGTATTGTTCTTCGCGTAGATGCGTACCGTTGCCCAAGCAACCGACGTTCCGGCACGAAGCGAGGTTACCCAGACATGTGCAGCATCCTTTGCCAGGCGCGCCGTGATACCGAGATCCGAGACGCAAATCAGGCGAATATCGGATTTCTCATTGCCGTTGTAGCGATCCTTGCAATCGACTTGAACGAGCATGACGCCTCGACGCTTGCCATCCATGTAATCGGACAGTTTGACAATCTCTCGTTGTTCGGTGTTCGCTTGTGCATGGATAGGAATACTCCCCGTTTTCGTGGGGGCGGTTAGCTCAAGGGTTTCAGATCCTTCAATTGTTTCAGCCCATCGGTTTTGATAGATCCCCGCTTCACGGGCCATGAGCTGAACGATGTTTTGCGAAGGGACAGCCGAAACGGAAATATTTACATTCGTCGTGTTGACGACCTTAATCGGCACGGCCAAGGTTCCGTCGGGTGGGAGATAGCGCCCCATTACGGCGAAACGGATGTCGGCTGCGCGATTCGGTACGGTGATCTCACGGGTCAGGGTTGACTCCAGCGAATAGCCTTCGGAAGATAGCATCCCTTGACGAAAGGTCATCGTGTAGTGCCGGCCAATTTCAAATTTTCCTGAAACCTTTAGGTTGCGGCTCCAATAGTAGCCCCATCCATCTTCATCAGCGAAATTTAAGTTTACGGGAGGATCGCAGACGACAAACTCGGAAGCCTTGGAGACGTCGGGTGGCTTGGTAAAGCCAACCGTAACGATCGGGTCTCCGAAGGGCGGTGTTTGCACAGAAAAGCGGTTGATTCCGAAGTCGTTGGTCAGCGGAACCGTAAAAACTTTTTCATCCGTGGATGAGGGTATACCTTTCTGGTACGAGGTGATGCCCTTTAACAATTTCAACGTAAGGGTACTGGCGTTAACAGGTTCAGTGGTGGTGATGCAGATCGACTTTGTGCCACTTGTTTCCACAATCCAGCCGATGGCGCGGCCCTCATCGAGAACCTGAAGCGTTTCGGGTGTAATCGACGCTCGATCAAGTGGATAGTTAAAATCGAGAGTAATCGAGGCAATGCGATTTGGAAGCAGATTGCTCTGGAGTGCCGATGTCGCCATGATCGGTGCGAATTCCTGATGGGGTTCTTTAGCATCGGGGTCAAGGAGGCACGAAGCAGAGTCCTCTTCTGAAGCGGAAGGGGAAACTTGTGTTGCAGGGGTTTGTGTAAAAAACCACCAGCAGGCGATGTTGAGCGTTACGATGGCCAGAACGGCCATAAAATTAAAAAAGCGTTTGTTGGTCATATTTTAGAAAACTCTTAACTTATTCGTATTGAACAGGATAATTCGTATTTCAAGAATTTTTGTTCCTGATAATACCATCAATATCGGACTCAAAAATACGGTTGCAAGCTATCATAAAGAGCGGTTAACTTCAATACTGAAATGTGGGTGGGATTCAATTTAGTTGAATCCCACCAAGAATACAGAAGTCAGGAGTCAGAATACAGCATTGATTCTCAACACGTTATGCACAGTTGCAACCTTCTTCCGTGGTGTCACGAGAACAGAGACATGAATTATTTCGCCT
>JBBQIY010000243.1:0-3959 GCA_038325415.1 Kiritimatiellia bacterium | reverse complement strand
GGACATCGACTGGAGCCGCATCACCATCTTCCATCTCGATGAGTACGTGGGACTGCCCATCACGCATCCCGCATCGTTCCGCCAGTATCTGTGGAAGCGCTTTGTGTCGAAACTTCCACTGCCTCTGGCCGCGTTTCACTATCTAAATGCCGAAGCGGATCCTGAAGCCGAATGCCTGCGGGTTGGCAAGCTAATCAAAACAGCACCCATTGATGTCGCCTTCGTTGGCATCGGCGAAAATGGCCATCTGGCATTCAATGATCCCCCAGCAGATTTCAAGACCAAGAAAGCTTATAACGTCGTAGAACTTGATACGGCATGCCGTCGTCAGCAACTCGGCGAAGGCTGGTTCGAAACGTTGCAGAAAGTGCCGCAGAAGGCCATTTCCATGTCGATCAACCAGATCATGGCCTCACGTGTCATTGTCTGTACCGTACCCGACGAACGCAAAGCCAAGGCCGTGAAAGACTGCTTGACTGGAGCCGTCTCGAACCTGCACCCCGCCTCAATTCTACAACAACATCCAGACACACGCTTCTTCCTGGATAAACCCGCAGCATCGCTGCTCAAATAACCATGGATACTCGAGGCTGGATCGACCTTCAGGTAAACGGATTCCTGGGCATTGATTTCTCAACGCCTGATTTGACTCTGGACAAGGTGCGTCAGGTGACAGCAGAACTCGTTTTGCGCGGCACATCGGCCTACTGCCCTACCCTCATTACGTGCGACCCTGCCATCTACGAGCGCAACCTGCCAATCCTCGCGCAGGCCATGCGCGAGCCAGAGCTAGGCGAGCATCTTGCGGGACTCCACATGGAAGGTCCATTCCTCGGCATAGCAAGCCGAGGAGCCCATCCAGCTCAGTGGCTTGCGGCACCCGACGCACGCCTCTTCGACTCCTGGCAACGCCTTGCCAAAGGCGGCATCCGAATCCTCACGCTGGCACCCGAAGTTGACGGTGCCAGCGCCCTCATCCGTCATGTTACCTCACAGGGCGTCATTGTCTCATTAGGCCACCATCTGGCCGATGATGTGTCGATCGCGCGCGCTGTGGAAGCTGGCGCCTCGCTCTGCACCCATCTCGGCAATGGCATTGTCAACACCCTGCCACGCCACCCGAACCCGATCTGGACACAACTCGCTAACGATTCCCTCTCTGCCTGCTTCATAGCAGATGGTCATCATGTGCCACCCTCATTTCTTCGAGTGGCTTGGCGCGCGAAAGGCCGTGATCGCTATATTGTCACCAGTGATGCCGCCGCAATCGCCGGACTTCCCACCGGAGAATATTTCTACATGGGCTCGCAAGTCGTGATTGAAGCCAGCGGAAGAATTGCCATCCAAAATGGCGCGTCTTCAACAGCCGCAATATTAGCAGGCTCATCCAGCACGATGGCGGACTGCATGAACCATCTCGCCTCTCTCGGCAACTGGACGTCGGACGACCTTATTCAGATTGGTCGCCGAAACCCTGCTCGTCTTCTCGGCTATTCGGCGTAGCAAGGAACAACCAGAAGAAAAGGGAACGTAGATTGAGTCTATGGCCCTGAGGAGTACCGTCTCGGTTTTTGAAAAAGCCACGCCACTTCGTTGTATCCCTACTGTATCGACCTTCAGTTCATTTTGGCCAAGCACTTGTAAGCTTCGTCATAAAATGGGCGTGATGATTCTGTGATGCGCCCGAATCCAAAGAGCCTCGCCGTTTCCGTATAAATCGCCTCTTGCGGTATCCCTTGGAAACGGTTGATGAGGCACAACATCGCATTACGGATTTCTTCCAAGGGAATCTGCTTGATTGTCCGACGTGAGTCGGTCGACGCATCTGGAACACGGTAAAACTTATAATCCTCAGGCGTCATCCCTTCTGGCCAGAACACGCGTTCGCCCAATTGCTTGGTGATGGTGAGCGTCCTCGGCACCGAACGATCCAGCACCTCACTCATGGTGCTGCCGATGCGCGAAAATCCCCATTCTCTAATGATTCGGGCACGCAACAGTGTTTCCAGAATCGGCCCCTCCTCATTCACAAGACGACGCATCTGCTCACCAATGATCTGCGGTCCAAATTGGAGGTTGAAGTTCGACTGACTCTTCGCATATCCGTCGACAATTTTAGCAGGCTGATAAACCTTCTCGAATTCATTGGGCGTATCGCACGTGAATGTTGGCTCGAACTTTTCCATTTTACCTGAGGCAAGCGAGGCAAACTTCTGGACTCCGACCGTCGGTTGCGGAAGGCCGTTGACAGCCGCTTCAACTTCGTCAAGCAACCTGCGTTCTGCCAGCTCACGATCGAACCACCAAGAGGCGCTCCAAACCCGCACCAACCGCCAGCCAAGCCCTTCCAGCACAAGCCGACGAAGTTTATCACGATCCCGCGCACTCGCGGTTTCAAAATATTGATCACCATCACATTCAATGCCCACAACGTATCGACCTTCATCTTCTTTCGCCTTGATCGCCAAATCGACCCGACACCCCGAGCACCCGATATGCTGGTCCACCGCATAACCGTGGCAACGTAGGAACTCTGCCACCTCATCACCGAAGAGATCGCTTTCCTCGGGAGCCGCCCCACGTTGCCGAAACAGTGCTTGATGATTCCCTTGCTCAGCATACTCGAGAAAACTCTTGAGGTGAACAGCGCCCGTCGCTTGCGTCCTGCCAATGTCGATTTGCGTCGAGACAATCGACGAAAACACAACCACCTTCTCCTTGGCGCGAGTCACCGCAACATTGAGCCGTCGCTCCCCTCCTGGACGATTGAGCGGGCCGAAATTCATTGCAAAAGTGCCGCTGGCATCCTTGCCATAGCAAATGGAGAAGTAGATCGCGTCGCGTTCATCGCCCTGCACATTCTCAAGATTTTTGACAAAGAAAGGCTCCTCAAGCTCCTCCGAAAAGAATTTCTCAATCTCGGGATACTGACGGCGTTCTTCGTCCATCAGATCCTCGATGAGGCTCTGCTGCGCCTGACTAAACGTCACGATGCCGGTCGACTTCCGAGCAAGCGCAGGGTCGAGCAAGCGTTTAACAACAGCCGCAACGATTTGCTCCGCTTCCTTGCGATTCGTGCGCTTCTTGGATTTGTCGTACACGCCATCCTCAACATGCACAAAGCTGACGCCGAGGTTCTTACTTTCTCTGACAGCGGATGGAAACGTCATGAGGCTATCGCCATAATAGTTGTGGTTGCTGAAAGCGATCAAGGACTCATGACGACTCCGGTAATGCCAAAGCAGATGAAGGTCGGGTACGCCCGAGGCTTTGCATTCGTCGAGAATGCTCTCCATCTCTTCGATATCCGAATCGTCAATATCCTCTTCCTCTGCGAGGCGCTGGAAGAACGTCGTCGGAGGAAGTTGCTTCGGATCGCCGACCACCACCACCTGCTTGCCTCTCGCCATTGCACCAATTGCATCCCACACCGTAATTTGCGATGCCTCGTCAAAAACAATGATGTCAAAATTTTTGCTCCCCGGCGGCAGATACTGTGCCACGGAAAGCGGACTCATCAGCATGCACGGTTTGAGCAAAGGCAGAATTTTTGGAATCGATTCCAGTAACGTGCGCACAGGCTTATGCCGAGACTTCTTTTCGCATTCTCGCTTTAGAATTCCGAGCTCACTTGCGGATGGACACTCTCCATTCCTTCCCAATGGAAGTCGTTGCGAAAGTTTGGCGATGATCATATTCTGCGAAAGCTTCTCCACCTCGGCATCGAGTTGCGTAAACTTCTCAACGAGGCCATCCTGTGCATTACCAAGGAAATTTCGCAACACCGGCACGGTATCAATAACTTCGGAGATGAACCGTTCGTCGTAGCGCTTGTGGATCGCAAGTGGCACGTGTTCCAGCTCCAGCTCACCGCTTTCCGCCGCCGCAACGACAGGCTGAAGATGGAAGTCAATGCATCTGCTTCTGACCAGATTCCAAATGCACCACCGTCGCAAATG
>JBBQIY010000242.1:0-3971 GCA_038325415.1 Kiritimatiellia bacterium | reverse complement strand
AGACAAAATAATTCATGTCCCTGTTCTTGCAACACCACAGAAGAATGGCGAAACTGTGCGTAACATGTTGAGAATCAATGCTGTATTCTGACTCCTGACTTCTGGGTTCTGGGTGGGATTCAACTAAATTGAATCCCACCCCGTCCGTAGGGGTGCTCCTCGCTAGAGAAGTCGCGAGTGGCCAGTCGCCAGGCCCCGTTTGAAGAGAGGGCGTAGGGAGTAGTTTCCGCTGGGGGCGCGCCTCAGACCCCGTTAAAAAAACCATTATCGGGAACGTTGTCGAAAAGAGCGGAGGTGAAGAGAGGTTTTAGGTGGAGTTATAGGGAAGGACGCCATGGCCATGGCGAGCGCGTAGAGGAGAACTACTTCGGCATCGGCGAGATTGTATTCGATGAATCCGTAGAGAATGAGGGCGGAGAGCATGGCCAGCGGTGCAAGCCGCACGACGGAAGTTGATGAGGATTTCCGGAGACTGATGAGGGCTGTCGCGAGCGCGGCGATCATCCAGAATGCGTAGGCGGCGGCTCCCAACCAGCCGAAGTCGACGAACGACTGGAAGGGCGTCGAATGCACGTGATTTTGACGCTGTTCCACACGGCGCGAAATCTGGCGCATTTTCTCGTTGGTCAGGGCGCGGAAGCCGATGCCCCAGGGATGCTCGTCGTGCAGTTTAGGGACGATCTGCGTCCACATGGTCATGCGACCGCCCTTGCTTGTGGAAAACTCTTGCGGCAGTTCGGAGAAACGCATCCGCGTGGCAGGGTGTGCAGCGGCGATGAGAATGACCACGGCGAGAGCGGCGAGGGCTTTTGCTCCACTGATGCGCAGAAGGATGCCGAACGAGACGAGAACGCCGAACATCAGTGGACCGCGCTTAAAGGTCATCGTGAGACCCACGAGCGTGATGGCTAGTATGATCGTGCTGAGGATGCGACTACGTTTGCAGGCGTGAGTTTTGAATGCGTCGAAACAGAGGCAGAGGGCAGCGGGGAGGGCGACCATGAGCCGCTGGGCGTCTTGCATGGTTCCGAGTTTGACGATGGAGGTGAGGTAGGTCTGGGCGCGGTAGTCCTTGTAGATCCACTTGTTGATCGAGTCAGTCAGGCCGAGTGAGTGGGTGAACGAGAGGAGGTGGTGCTGCGCGGTTGAGAGCGTGTCAGCGACAATTTGTGCATCCGTGGGCATGGCGACTTGCGCCCAAGCCGCGAGCGGATTGATAAAGATTACGGAAAGTCCGGTCACGGCGCATCCTAGCACGAGAGCTTTCAAGGTGGTTTGTCTGCGTTCTTGAGAGTGAATCTGGACAACGGCAAGGGGGAGCAGGAAATACCAGAGTAGCTTGGTGGTTTTGGCGAGGCCTTTTTGTGGAACGAGGAGTGCATCGGTGTTGACCGCCGCTAGGATTCCGGTGACGACAATCGCAAGTCCGAGATAGATCAACCAGCCGATGCACGGGGGCGTTAGGCGGAAACGGGGGCGGTGTTCAGGAGCTTTGCGCAGGAGCGTGAGCACGAGGCAGACGACCAGCAGGAGTCGGGACAACGGCATGGAGAAGCCTATCGCGAAAACAGCACCGAGAAATGCCACCCAGCTTGGATCCTGTTTGAAGGTTTCGGGGATTTTCATGGCGAGCTACCAGTACTGCCAGCTTCCGGTGGCGATGACGTAGATACCAAGGACGAGATTGGTCGTGACGTGCGCGATTGAGACGGCCCAGATATCGCGGGTGCGGATGTAGAACAGTCCGTAGACGATGCCGGTGATCAACCCAACGGCCCATTCGGTATGTTCCAGCCCGAAGAATACGGCGACGATCAGGAAGGTGGCGGGGTGGAACTCACCGATGTCGATATCGAGGAAGTCAGGCGTCCGAAGCGTCCGAATCAGATAGCCACGCCAGAAGAACTCTTCGATCACGGCAATGACGAATGCGGAGCCAGCCAGTCGGAAGAGCGTAAGCGGCCAGCCACAGGCGGCGGGGGTGTAGGGTGAGGCCTCAGAGATATCTCGCATCTTGCCAAATGGCATGACGCACCATTTCTCGTAGGCGGTCGCGATGCCCGGAAGGAGATTTTTAAAGACCTCAGTTTCGAATCCGACCCATAGGACGAAGATCGCCGCACCGATTCCAATGGCTGGGAGAATATTTTTTTTCTGAAGCCGGTCATAGAACTTCCAAGGTCGCAGGATAAAGAGCACGATGAGACAGAGCACGGTGCGGACTGCGTAGAGGGAGGCATCGGAGATCAGGTTCAGTGAGCCGATGTCTTCGGATGCGCTTGATGGGTTCAAGTGCATCTTGTTCGCGATCAGCATGATGCCGATCCAGAGGAAGAAAGGAACGGCATGCTCCGCAGCCGCGCGGTTCATCATCTTGGCCTTTGGGCTGTTCTTCGGTGCCGGTTCGGTTGTTATCGGGGGTGAGGTTTCTGGTGTACTCATTTGGGGTCATAATGCTAACACAACGGGTCGTTGTCTTCAATATGGGTTTTTGGACAAGATTACAATGGGGTGGGCGTCAAACTATGTTGACGCCCACCCCCCTCGCGGGAGGGATTTTTTTCTTATGGTTTTATGCGTCTAACTTAACTATACTCTATTTTGTCTTGATGAGGAGTAGCGCGACAGCGATAAACTGTCCGGCGCCTCAGAGGAGAAGAAAATGAGTTGGTGGAAGAAAAACGATGGCGAGGGATTAAATACCCTTTCGTTTAAAATGCCCCAATGGCTTGTTGAATGGGAGCGGACGTTGCCGCGAAAACTCGTAGGAGATGAAGCGGCGATGCGCGTGGCAATAGCGGTTGCGGCATTAAATGTGGAGAAGGGAACTGGCGGTCCGTTTGGTGCTTTGATCGTCGAGTCAGAAACGGGTGCCTTGCTTTCGGTGGGTGTCAACCTTGTGGTTTCTGCTCGGTCTTCTGTGTTACATGCTGAGGTTCTGGCCATCATGCGGGCGCAGCAGGCGGCGAAATTTCACAGCGTGGGTGGAGCGGCGGCGAAAGCGACGACGCTCTACACCAGTGCGGAACCTTGCGCCATGTGCATGGGCGCGATTCCGTGGAGCGGTATTCGCCGCATGGTTTGTGGGGCGTTGGACGCTGATGTACGCGCTATCGGATTTGATGAGGGGGATAAGCCCACGAATTGGATTGCGGCTTACGAGAAGCGGGGCATCCAAGTCACGGTTGGCGTCTTGCGAGACGACGCGTCGAAAGTGCTACAGGATTACAAAGAGCAAGGTGGCGCGATTTATTAAGAGAAAATAAAAGGAGATCAAAATGATAAGTTCAAAAATGTCGGTGCTAGCAGTTGCTTTGTTTGCGGTCTGGTTTGTGGGCTGCAACTATGAGAGTCCTCTCGTCGTTGAGAGTTCTGTTCCTGTTGATCCTGTGCTTTTGGGTACGTGGGAGACAATTCCTGATGCGACAAAACCCTCTGAGGATAAATACGAGGCGCTGATCCTCAAGTTTTCGCAAACGGAGTATTCCATCCAATATCCTAGGCAGGAGAAGGACAGCCTGTATTTCCGCAGTTATCCCATTAAGGTCGGCGGTAAGGCTTATCTTCAGATCCAGCTCATCGGCACGGAGGCAGGTCCAGTCAAAGAGGCGGATCGTAAATATGATGTGCTATCCTACACGATTTCTGGCGATGTGCTGGTAATTTCCACGCTCAATACCAAGATCATTGATAAGACGATTCCCGGAACCGAAGAGCTTCTGAAGGCATTTCAGGACAATCAAAACAATCCGGAGCTTTTTGTGAATCCGAGCCGGCTGGCAAGGCCAACCGGGTGGCGGGTAAACCCGCCACTTCTGCTACATAAAGAATAGTGCTGGCTGCTATGGAAAGAGCGGTGCTGGCTGCTATGGAAAGCGCGGTGCTGGCTGCTATGGAAAGAGCGGTGCTGGCTGCTATGGAAAGAGCGGTGCTGGCTGCTCTGGAAAGAGCGGTGCTGGCTGCTCGGGAAA
>JBBQIY010000241.1:0-4002 GCA_038325415.1 Kiritimatiellia bacterium | reverse complement strand
ACAGTTGCAAACTTCTTCCGTGGTGTCACGAGAACAGAGACATGAATTATTTCGCCTAAATTGGCGTAAGTGCTTGATTTCCAACTTCTGACTCCTGACTTCTGACTTCTCTGCGCGTCAAACTATTTTGACGCGCACCCTCGTTTTCCTCATCACGGAGTATTCGTTTGCATTGATCGTGTCCTACCCATTATAATGGAAGCTGACTTTCAAGTATTGTGTGGAGTTTTTTTACATTGAAGACCCTTACTCTCTGTCGTTCTCCTAGAGTCATTTCCCGCTTTTTCTCCTATCTCTCTGGGAAAAGCGGGAAATTACCTTCTCGACTTAACCGGAGCGTGGCATCGGTTGTCTTGTGCGTTCTCGCAGCAATCCCCCCTACGTCTGCAATGGCCGGGAGCGTTGAGGTTTGCTATACGTTTGCCGCTCCGACGATCACTCCAGCTCCTGATGCGTCTTGCGCAGTTGCTGTTGAAGGTTGCGAAACGTTGTCCATCGCCGGAAAGCCGCAAATGCCGTTTCGTACGGCGCGTATTCTTCTGCCGGCGGGCGCTTCCGTAAAAGGGCTTGAGCTGGAACTGCTGGCCCCCGTTGAAGTTCTCGATCTAGAAGCTCCTGTGGTGTTCGGCCGCACACCGTTGCCAATCGGGAAAGTTGATCACCCCGCTGTGGCACCCGCGGCACTCGATGCACCGGACCCCGCGATCTATTCGCTGGACGCGCCCTATCCGGAAAGCCGTATCGAACTGGTATCCGTGCAGAAGTTGCACGGCTATAGCATCGCGATCATCCGCGTCTTTCCGGTCCAATACAAGCCATTGAGCGCAACGCTCCTGTTCTGTCCAGAACTCGCGGTGAAAGTGGTTCTGGATGAACCGAGGATGAGAATCGCTGCCGCTGCTTCTGGCGTTAAGTCCACAGAGCGCACGAAGCGTGTCATGGATTTTGTGGACAATCCGGTAGAGATCGCGGAATTCGGATTCCGAACTTCATCAACCCCGCTAGACTCTGCCATCTACGATTACCTGTTGATTACGACAGCGGTGCTCACCAATTCGTTTCAACCGCTCGTGGAGCAAAAGATTGCGGACGGGCTTTCGGTAAAGGTGGCAACGGTCGCGGACATCCTCAGTACATCGACGGGCGTAGACAATGCGGCGAAACTCCGCGCGTACATTGCTCAGGCCTACACGAACTGGGGCGTGATGTATGTGCTGCTCGGTGGCGATGTGGGGACTGTGCCACATCGCGGTGCTTACGCCTACGTGTCTGGACGTGAAGCCGAAGGCCTGAACATGCCCTGCGACCTCTATTTTGCGTGCCTAGACGGGTCGTGGAATTCGGACGGTGATCCACGTTGGGGCGAACCCACAGATGGCGAGGGTGGTGGCGAGGTCGATCTGCTGGCCGAGGTCTACGTCGGGCGCGCGCCTGTTGATACACCGGAAGAAGCGGCGCGATTCGTGGAGAAGACCGTCCGCTATGAACGAGGTGGACACAACAATGCCGAGAAGGCATTATTTCTCGGCGGGCAACTCGGCGGTGGCGCTCAAGGCGGAGATGCGCTCGACCCACTTCTGCCGTCGTTTGCGGATTTTACGGTTTCCTGGCTCGACGATCGGCCCTCGATCACGAATGTTTGGACGAAAGCTCAAGTCATTGCCGCTCTCAATACCTCTCCGCATGTCGTCGCTGATTTTGGTCATGCGAACAAGACCTTTGCCTTGCGGATGAATTCAACAGACTTGACCGGCCTGACCAATGTCGATCCTTTTTTGCTCAACAGCGGGGGATGCGATGCTGGGTGGTTCGACTATGAAGATTGCTTTGCGGAGCATATAGTAAAGGGTTATGCCGCCGGTGCATTCGCCGTGATCATGAACACGCGCTACGGATGGTACGCGGCTGTTGAAGAGCAGCGATACACGGGTCAGTTTATGCAGAAGTTTTTCGATCAGCTTCTCGCAAAGGGAGCGGGAAGCATCGGTGCCGCCCACTTCTTGGGGAAGCGAGACATGATTGGGCATGTTGAGAAATCGGGGAACATGTTCTACCGCTGGTGCTACTTCGAGAATACGCTCTTCGGCGATCCGCATGTCGCCTTGCAGCATGATGCGCTGGATGTGCAGCCGGAGACGGGGTATGCGGCAACGGGCTATGTGGGCGGTCCGTTCTCACCGACCCAAAAGGTGTATTCGATTGCGAATGCAAGCACCAGTGTGCTGTCGTGGGTTTCTTCGCAAACGTCCGATTGGCTGTCGGTAACGCCAGCGAGTGCCACCGTGGCTGCAGGCGCAACGGCGGCTGTAATACTGAATTTCAACGCAATGGCTGGAGGACTACTGCCGGGATACTATTCGGATGTCGTGACCTTCTCGAATACCGTCAGCGGCTACATCACGCGTCGCCCCGTCTCGCTGTCTGTGTCTGGCAATATCTCGTTGGAATCCGCCGCGTATTCCGTAATGGAAGATAGTGGAGCGTCCGTTCTCATCACCGTCCTCCGGTATGCGAATACGAACCTGATCGCGACGGTGGATTTTGCAACGCTTGACGTCACGGCCGTCGCGGGCAGCGACTACGTGGCCACGAACGGAACGCTTACGTTTGCCGTCGGCCAGACGAGCAAGAGCATTGCGGTTGAAATTCTAAATGACGAAGTTCCCGAAAACGATGAAAGTTTCAAAGTGGTCTTGAGCAACCCCACGGGCTTCGCTACGCTGCAAGCACCGTACGAGGCGGTTGTGACGATTCAGGATAATGACTGGCTCGATCGTTTTGAGTGGAGCGGAATTGCGCCTGAGCAGACCGTCGGAAGTCCCTTCGAGGTAACCGCTACAGCCCTCAACCGAGTGGGCGGGTTGCTCACGGGTTTTAATGGTGTTTGCGATCTTTATGCCACACGCAGCGGTGCTTTTGAGTACGAGGTGGGTGAAGTTACGAATGCGTGGGATTATCCGATGGCTTGCTATAGCCAGGATGCTCGCACACAGGTAATCTATACTGCAGAGGAAATCGGCGAGGCCGGGTTGCTGTCTGCACTCTCGCTGTACGTTTATTTCTATCCAGGTATGGCGTTTAACGACTGGACGATTCGGATTAAGCATACCGATCTCAGCTACTACGAATCTGCGACCTGGCAGTGGGAAACCAATGATTGGGTCATCGCGGTTCAAACCAGCATGTCGGTTCCGTCGGTGGGGTGGAAGCGCTTCGAATTCACGACGCCCTTTGCGTATGATGGAACGAACAACTTGATGATAGATTTTTCGTTTGATAATTCAACGAGTGCGGCGCGTTCTATCTATTGCTTGAGTGCCTTGGCAGTGACGAACCGCAGTTTAGCGATGAAGAAAAATGGTGATTTCGGAAGCCCGTTAGACTGGAGTGGCAGAGTCCCGTTTGGGAAAATCAGCACAGATGTCCCAATCGTCCTTCTCGAAAAGCATAACCTATTGTGGTCGACGCCCTCCCAGACGGGTGCATTTGCGAATGGGGTATGGACAGGTGAAGTCACCGTTCGTGAATCAGCGACGAATGCGGTGTTGAGCATGTACGACGGGGCGGGTCACGGCGGAAGCAGTGCGCTATTTGACGTCGCGTGGCTGGGTCTTGCTGACTGGTTGACTGGGTACGGAATCCCATCCGACGGTTCTGCAGATGATCGTGATGATGATGCTGACGGCTTTGTTAATCGAGCGGAATGGCTGGCGGGGACGAATCCCACGAATGCTCAGGCGCGGCTTTGGATTGAGTCAGCGGCGATTAGGGTCATGGGCACCAACGAGGCATTTACAATTCAGTGGCAGAGTGTGCCTGGTAAGCGTTATTGCGTGGAGAGTGCCGAGACGCTTTTGCCACCACTCGCCTTTACTCCATTCACCTCCAATATCCTCGGCGTGGCAGAAAGCACCGAGGTCAAGGACACACGGCCAGCCTCGGAAGGCTCTCGCTTTTATCGCGTCGGTGTGGAGTGAGAGAGAAGGGAGTAAGGCGTAGGGA
>JBBQIY010000240.1:0-4007 GCA_038325415.1 Kiritimatiellia bacterium | reverse complement strand
AGGCCCAGCGACGTACACAGATCAACGTGATTCTTCGGCTCGAAGCCATCGAAAACGGGCTTCTCACCGAATGTGCTGACGATCGCATTCATCTCTTTACCGCCCGGGACGACGTCAGGCGCAGGAAGGTTAGGAAGACTTAAAAGAATCGAGCGTTGACTCTCCTCAACTTCAGCAAGCCGTTTATCGAATGCGGCGATTTCATCGCCGAGTTTGCGCGTGGAGGCTTGAATTTCAGTCGTATCCTCGCCCGCCTTACGGAGCAGCCCAATTTGCTTGGAAACGTCGTTCCGCTTATTCTTCAGCGTCTCAACCGCTGCCAACATCTCGCGACGCGATGCATCAAGCTCTAAGACTTTGTCAAGCAGGGTCACATCAGCATCTCGGTCAAGAAGACCTTTCCTGACTTCCTCGGTTTTTTCGCGGATTCGCTTTATATCTAACATCGGAGTTCGCTCAATTATATTCTTTTAAAAAACTAGACGCCGGTGAAGGCGCTGAAGCCACCATCGATCGGTATAACCGTGCCCGTGACAAACGAAGCCGCTTGATCATTCACGAGCCACAACAGCGTGCCTACCAAGTCGTCCGGCGTTCCGAAACGGTTCATGGGCGTGTGGGATAAAATGGTATTGCCACGGGGCGTCAGCGAACCATCAGCGTTCATAAGCAGAGCCCGATTCTGGTCCGACAAGAAGAACCCAGGGGCAATGGCATTGACGCGAATGCCGACTTTAGACATGTGGACGGCGAGCCATTGCGTAAAATTACTGACCGCCGCCTTCGCCGCACTGTAAGCGGGAATTTTTGTCAAAGGCTTGAATGCGTTCATTGAGGAAATGTTAATAATGACACCTGAACCGCGTTTCGCCATGGACTTCGCGAACACCTGAGTCGGCAAAAGCGTACCGATGAAATTCAAATTAAAAACAAACTGAACACTTTCTGGATCGAGATCGAAAAACGTTTTCACCCCCTCGTGAACTTCCGTCAGATCCTCGGGAAAGAGATACTCTTTGGAAGTTGTACCTTTTGGATGATTGCCGCCCGCACCGTTGATAAGGATATCGATGGAGCCGAATTCCGCTTCGATCGCTTGATTCGCGGCTTCCATGCTAGGCTTTTCGAGCACATTGCAAGCGAAGCCTTTTGCAACGTTACCCACCGCATTAATCTCGTCTGCCACTTTCGAAGCCGCCTCAAGACGGAGATCGAGTACGGCAACTTTGGCACCGCATTGCGCAAGAGCCTTTGCCATGCAGCCGCAGAGTATTCCACCGCCGCCCGTCACCGCAACAACTTTGCCGCGTAAATCAGTATTGAATGGTATGCTCATCTTTAGTGGATTTCCTATTCCGTTAATATTTTAACTCTACAAAAAAATCTATTTAGCTGGAATTAGCAATTTCTGCCCTACCTTGATGAGCGATCCACTCTTCAAGTTGTTCTCCGGAACTGCCAGAATTTCAGCAATTGAAACGTCATAGACCTTGGCAATTTCGGAGAGCGTTTGCCCCGTGCCGATCTCGTGTTCATAGTACTTACCCGACCCACCGCCACTGCTGCGGCGTGCACTGCTGGACGAAGGATTGGATGCAACAGGCCGAGCCTTGATTGCCTTGTCAACTTCAACCAACAACGCCTTATTGTTTTCATCCATGAGCCTGCTCAGCGTCGTCGGGACGGCGTCCAACTTGCCCTTCACTGAGTTCAACTCATCACGCAGGGCAGCGATTTCGTTTCGTAATGCCATCGCATCCGTGCCACGAGTGTCGGTCTGGCGTGAGACAGCGTCTGTGCGTGAAGAAACGCTGTTGATAGAATTCCCAATGCCGTCGATCTCATTTCCTAAGCGGTTAACGGAGCTTTCCAACTCCGCCAACCGTGCGTCCCGCTTCGCTTCCATCAGTCGCTCGGGAGAAGGCTGGTCCGTCTTCGGTTGCCCCGCAAAGCCGAGTACCGTGCGACCTGTTGCATCGGTATACGAGGTGCAACCCGAAGCCATTATTAAAAGCGCAAATCCTGCCATCACCACCCGCATTCGCATCATCTTCACTGAACCTCCTTCGCCTTCTTCTGAGCCGCATAAATTTTCTCAATATGCTTCGAGATTTCACGGTACGTGACATCCACGCGGTAAATTTCTTTGAAGTACTTGGCGGCATCGTCAAGCTTGCCCTCCTCAAGGCAAATCTCGCCCATGAGGTAATAGATATCCATTTTCTCGTTGGTCATGGTCGGCAGGAACTCCAGTGCCTGCTCAAGTTGCGAAACCGCCATATCCAACAGCCCCTTGTTACGGAAGCACAGAGCCAAATGGTAAAGGGAAGAAACGCGATCCTTTGGATTCTTCTGCGCAATCTGAAGCTGCTGCACGGCTTCGTCTAAATGGCCGTACTTGTAGTACTGTAAACCAAGCTCGTAGCGGAGATGTTGGTCGTTTGGATATCGTGCGACACGATCTGCGATATCGTCGAAAACATACTGATTGCGCTCGGTCTCCTTCGTCTGCGCCGCGGCGTCCTCGCCAACATCCTTCAAAGCCGTAATCTCGGAATCAAACTTCGCAATTGTGATAATGGAGAATCGACGATCTAATTCAGAATCTGCGCCGACAAGCTCACGAGCCTTCGTGATGGTTCGCAAAGCTTCATCAAACCGTTTTTGCTGGGAATAAAGGCCAACGAGATTGAGGTAATAATTGACGTTCTTGGGCTCCGCCTCGATCTTCTGAAGTGCCTCCGTGATGAGTGCATCGGCGTCGTCAGACGTCTTGACCATCTTGCTTTGCTGTTCAAGCCTGACAACTTCTTCTTGGTT
This sequence comes from Kiritimatiellia bacterium, assembly GCA_038325415.1. GTDB lineage: Bacteria > Verrucomicrobiota > Kiritimatiellia > RFP12 > UBA3636 > JBBQIY01. The sequence continues at coordinate 1,187 of JBBQIY010000240.1, read as the reverse complement.
CTTCAGAACGCCGCGGTAGGTTCCTCCTGTCGCGCTAGCCTGCTCCCAGCCCGCATCGAGGGTTGCCAACGCTTCGCTATCCTTCAACATGTGCGCGATTCCAGCATCATTCGGTCGGGCTCTATGAACCTTCTCAAGGCATTCGCGCGCCTTGCGAAAATTCTTGACCTGATAGTACAGACGCCCCAGAACCTCAATAACCGCCATGTTGTTCGCGGGCAAATGCTCGCGAACAATTTCCATCGTCATCAATCCGTCTTCGACATGCCCAGCTTGGATCGCAACCTCAGAAAAAAGTCGAACGGCCTTCAGATCGAGGGGATCAACCATGAGAAGACGCTCTGCTGCCACAAGTGCATCGTCTGTCTTGCCCGTCTTCAAGAGTGCTTTGATCTTAAGTTTGGGGATCATCGACGTGAATGGGAAAAGATGGTGAGCCAACGACTTCTGCCCGTTCTTCGCCTTGAACCGAGCAATTTCGGTTAGGCGCAAATTTCGGCGAGCCGCCGAGAACGCAGGACACTGCTCAACGCACTTGAAAAAGATTTCAATCGCGATGTCCGTATTGCCACGCTCAAGCGCAGCCAACGCCTTGCCGTGCAAATTACGTATGCTTTGGGGAATTTGAACTCCCTGAGACAAAAGGACGGAGTCGTCCGCTAGTAACTCAACTTTCTCGTTATCCATAACTGTTAACTCCTCACGCCCTTACGCTTTGATCTGGCCGGCTTTGGCCATCGAACGCGCTTCGACGCTTTGAACTTCAGCGAATCCTTGTGAACTAACCGGATTCAGGCCCGCACTGGCTTCCATGGATGCATCGGCCTCGTAGTACAGCGACGCCTTGACTCCAGTAAGGGACTGGAAAAGAATATTTCCCTTATACAACCCGACCTGAACCGTACCGGTGGCATATTGCGCATACGTCTCGATAGCAGCAAAAGCGGCCTCTGTGGAGAGATCGTAATAGCGACCGTCGTAAATTTGAGTGCCAATAAATTGCGACAACTCCCCAAACATGCGAGTCGCGCGCTTGTCCAAGATTGCCTGATAGACATAGCGAAGAGCGCGTCCGAGCAACTCCATGCCGGGAGCCTCGTAGACGCCACGGCTCTTCGTGCCAATGATGCGGTTTTCGAGCGCATGACTCAACCCAACGCCGTTTCGTCCGCCAATTTTATTGGCTG
>JBBQIY010000239.1:0-4018 GCA_038325415.1 Kiritimatiellia bacterium | reverse complement strand
AGCAACTTCGCAGCCTCGCCCTACCCGTCCAACCGAAAACGTGGTTTTGCAAAAATATCGACGAGGTCTTCGCGGCAATTGACGAACTCGAGGCAATGCGTCACGACTTTGACTTCGAAATGGATGGTGCCGTTATTAAGGTTAATGACCGATCTTTCTATAAACGCTTGGGAAGCACAGCAAAAGCCCCTCGCTGGGTGCGCGCCTACAAATACGTCCCCGAACAGGCCGAAACTGAAGTCGAAGCCATCACCGTCCAAGTCGGAAGAACCGGAGTGCTGACCCCCGTGGCAGAGTTGCGCACGGTGCGTCTCTCAGGCTCCGATATCTCTCGGGCGACGCTTCACAACGAGGATGAAATTCGTCGCAAAGATATCCGCATCGGCGATCATGTGATGATCGAAAAAGCCGGAGAAGTCATCCCAGCAATTGTGTCGGTACTTACCGAAAAACGCACCGGGATGGAAATTGAATTCCAAATGCCGTCCTATTGTCCGGAATGCGGTGGCCCCACCAGCCGACGTCCCGATGAAGTGGCAGTGCGCTGCACCAACTTACTCTGTCCTGCTCAACGCGCCGCGCGCTTGCTCCATTTCGCCGCGCGCAATGCGCTGGACATCGAAGGATTAGGTGATCGCGTGGCGCAGGCGCTTGTTGATCAAAACCTCGTGACCCATCCGATTGACCTCTTCGATCTCTCCGAACAGTTGCTCTCAGCACTGGAATTTGAGCCAACCGAGAACAAGGCCAAGAACGAGCAGACAAAAACCGAAGGAAAACAGGAGCAAATGTCTCTTCTCGGCAACACCCCATCACCGGGGGGCCCCAAGCGCCGAACGCTTGGCACGCTGAACGCGAGGACAATTTTGGCCGCCGTTCGGCGAAGCAAGGAACTGCCGCTCTCCCGCTGGATCGCGGCTCTCGGAATTCCTGGCGTCGGCAACACGGTTTCAGACGATGTTGCAAAATTGCATGACGATTTTAACGATTTCGCAAAATCACAACCGATTGCTGATACGAAGAAGCTCTATGATCTAATGGACGAAGCTGAGTTGAACAATCCGAATACGCAACGTGTCAAGGCAATGAACATCGCGTCGCGTGTTGTTTGTGCAGACACGTTCACGGCGCTAAGCGATGAAATCGAATCCCTTGGAACGCAGCTCATCAAACAAGGACTTGCCTCACGCGTCAGAGGCTCAGTCAGCAAGTTCTCCTGTGCCATCAAACCTGAAGCATGCCGAGCTCTCGACAATTTTCTTCAATCCGAACCCGGGCACGACGTCGTCCGCCGCATGAAGCTACACGGCATCAACCCGATCGGCGGGACTTCAAAGAAGTCTCCCCTCAAGAACAACAGCATGGACGCTCCTGGCCTGTTCAATGAAAGCATAGCGGCTGTCGACAGCTTCTTCAACGGCAAGATCCTGGTTATTACGGGATCATTTCACGATGGACTGGGACGGAATGAAGTTGCTTCTTTGATCGCAGATGCAGGAGGACGGGTGACGGAAAGCGTATCCGAGAAAACCGATTATCTTGTCGTTGGGGAGAAACCAGGCACCAGCAAGACCAGCAAGGCCAAGAAACTTGGGACTCAAACCATGGACGAAATGATGCTTCGCGAAAAGCTTGGGCTTCCTCCCTATGCCGCACAATCGACGCTGTGCTAAAAATTAACTTAGTAAGGAATCTGAAATGAAACACGTAGAAAGCCGTTTACCGCTTGGGAAGAAATGGGAGCTTATCTGGAATGATGAATTCGATGGCAACACGCTTGACACAACAAAATGGAGCTACCGACTGCATCTTTTGCAGAAACGGCATAAAACCTTCACCGACGAGGGGTTGACCTTCAAAGACAGTTGTGTCCATTTCAACCTCATTGAAAAGGACGGCCAATTTTATTCGCAACACCTGCAGACCGGTGAGAATTTTCTCGACCGGCCTGGAAAAGTCTGCTGCTTCAGTGGCGACAGCGGAAAATTCGTCTGGCCCATCGCAAAAATCAGCCAACCCAAATTTCTTCATCAGTATGGCTATTATGAATGCCGTGCTAAGTTTCAACAGAAGCCCGGATGGTGGTCGGCATTCTGGCTCCAGTCCCCTGTAACGGGGTGTTGTCTCGACCCCGCCATTGCCGGCGTTGAAGTTGACATCATGGAAAATTTCGAGCGGGACAACAAGACGACCCATGTCGTGCACTGGGACGGTTGTGGTGATGATCACAAGTCGGCAGCAAGCAAACCTTTTGACGTAGGACAGACCGACGATAGGTTTCATCTATATGGTTGCCACTGGTCTCGCTATGGCTATACCTTTTACGTTGATGGGAAACAGACATTCCAAGTCAAGGGACATGTATCGCGTCGGCCACAGTTCATCCTCCTTTCCACCGAATGCTTAGGGTATCGACTTTCCGACACACCCGACCCACGTTTAATGGGTTCCGTTCCAGACGCCTTCATCGTTGATTTTGTTAGAGTCTACGATGAAGTGCGGTAGCTTTCTTTTACACGTGGTCGGTAGTCCTGCAATTCCACAGTCGCAGTCTGGAACGCAGAGACCTGTGTTAAGCAACCTCACACGGAAGACGCGTCCAGCGGACGTCCACAATTCCAGGATTTAGATCAAGAGGATCAACCAGAAACAAATGGGTGTCGAAACTTGCGGAGACATCCTAAGGGATTACGAGTATCATTCCCTCGACAAGCGTATCGTCGGAGCCTAACTTATCCTTATTTGCATCGCGGATGTCGCGGTTGCGCGCGGCATCACCGTAAACACGCTGGGCGATGGTCCACAGGCTGTCACCACGCTTCACCACGTACGTACCCATCTGGGAAGGGTCAACCGGCTTTTTCGAACCGGTAGTCCGCTTCACGGCTCCAGTCAAAATGTCGACATCGGACAAATGATTCGGGGACGGCGAGGAAACGCTCTCCTTGTCCAAAACGGTATCCACAAGCTTCTGAAGCCGAGAAATTTCTCGCGACATTTTGTCCGTTTCGGTCTGAAGCTCAGCCTTGTCTTCCTGCAATTTCTTGAGTGCCAGATCCCTGTCGTTAATTTCTTTAGTGAGAGCGAGAACTTTGGCATCATGCTCGGCCTGAAGGGCGATAACATCGACTGATGCCGAATCGCTCCCGAAGCGACGTCCCATCTGATCTTTGGCCTGCTTTAATCGATCGGCAACCATTTCACCCTTCTCCGAATCTGGACGAAGTCTGAGATACGTGTCGAAATGATAAATGGCCGCTGAGGGATCACGAAGAGAATCCTGAAGCACAATCCCGAGTTGCAGATGAGCAAGGGCGTTGGTCGGGTGCATAATGACGACATCTCGATATAACTCGTAGGCGGTTTGCGCTTGCCCGTTCCTTTGCGCTTCGAGGGCCTGCGCCATTGCCGCATCAGCCGCCTCAGTCTTTTCAAGCTCATAAATGGTGTCGCGTTTCGTACAAGCCGTCGCAACCAGAAACACCAAAAACATGCAGAATGCGAGTCTCAGCAAGCATTGGAAGCGTGCATACGACTTCATTTTGCACCTCCGTTGAGAACATCAACTTCGATCTCAGCAAAATTCTGGTGGCGAACGGACTCCAGTTGATGCCGTGCCACGACGCGAATCGAATGACGACCGTTTTTGACCCCGCGCGAATTCCACACAAAAGTCCGACCATTACCGACGACTCGTCCGTCGACCAGCCATTGAAATCGGTAATAGACTTCCGGTTTTTCATCCGCAAGCGAAACCGTCATCTCAACCATACCCGAAAGATCACCATCGCCCCTCTTAATGGAGGGCTCGTTTTTCGGAGCCCACGGTTTTGCTAGCGGATCACCGACGGGAAGGATCTGAAGCGGGCAGCGCACCGACTGATAGACACTCTCGATTGCGGAGCACCCGGCAAGACTATGTAAGAAAATGCACGCATGCGCGAATTTAGCCCAGATTGCAAACGGTTCCGTTACCGTCCCCGACGAAAAAGCCGCACCTGCTTTGAGCCACGATGTC
>JBBQIY010000238.1:0-4021 GCA_038325415.1 Kiritimatiellia bacterium | reverse complement strand
ACTGATTTCGCGCTGGTAAGCTTCGACGACGTCGTTATGCGACACCACGCCGATGACCCTAAATTTATCAAATCGCGAAACCACGACCATGCCATCGACATCTTCGGCATCAAGATTTTTGAGAACCAACTGCAAGGTGTCGGTCTCCGTGGCTTGAACATGATCACCCAACTGGAGATCTTCCACCATGAGCGTCTGCTGCAACATCGGATCGGAGATCATCACCGAGGCGAGATCGCGACGCGTCACAATACCTATCAGCATGCCGGTGTCTGAAAGAACAGGGAAGACGGCTTGTCCGCCTTCTGCCATCCAATCGACAAGTTGCGCGAGCGGCGTTTGAGGTTCCACGGTTTTGAAGGTACCGATGGCTACTTGACCTTCGAGCAGATCCTTGACCGTTACATTGTTTAAGACTCCGGATATCATGTGCCCACGATGTACGGGTGCTTCAAAGCGATTGGGGAGTTGACTGCGGTACAACGAAACTTTACGCGAGAGCATATAGGCGATAATGCAAACCCACATTGACGGCACCAGTAGGTGATAGTTGCCCGTCATTTCGCTGACCATGAGAATCGTGCTGATCGGCGTTTTGGCAGCGCAACCGAAGAACGCCACCATGCCAACGAGGGTGAACGAACCCACCGGCACGTTCCACCCGGGGAACAGTTGTGAGAACACAATGCCCACAGCACCGCCCAGCGCACCACCGACCACGATCGCTGGTCCGAAAATACCGCCAGAGCCTCCAGAGCCGACGGAGAAAGTGGTCGTGAGCGTCTTCAAAAAGAAAACGCCCATGAGCAACAAAAGCGCCGCTTTCGCAGCTCCAGGCTCGAAATTCGAATTCCACGTCAACGCCTTTTGAATGACGCCATAGCCCGCACCAAGTGCTGGCAGGAAGAAAAATCCAACGATGCCCGTCAGAAGACCGCCGAGGGCTGGTTTCAAGACGTGTGGAATTTTCAGTTTCAGGAATTTTTCATGAACCGAATAAAAGCACCACGTATAAAAACGAGCTCCAAAGGCGAGAAATATAGCCAAGAGAATATAAAGCAGGAGCATCCACCAACGTGAGAAATAGTTCAACGGTGTATCAAACAAAGGATGAAATCCGAAGATGTTCGAGAAAACGGTATGAGCGGTAACCGAGGCAATGATCGACGGTACCAACACCTCGTACTCGAGGTCGAGATCGCGATACAGCACCTCGGCTGCAAAGAGTGCACCGGCCATGGGTGCATGAAACAAAGCACCGACACCGGCCCCCATACCTGCGGCCATCAGCACACGCCGCTGAGATACGGGCAGGTTGAGAGCCGTTGCTAGCATCGATCCAAATCCCGAACCAATCTGCGTAATTGGCCCCTCGCAACCGGCTGAGCCGCCGGAGCCGATCAAGAGAACCGTTGCGATCGCCTTCACGGGAGGGACGACAGGACGAACCTTACCGCCACGGAAATGATAAGCCTCAATGGCGGCGTCCGTTCCATGCCCTTCAGCCTCGGGTGCAAACCTCAGAACGATGATGCTCGAGACGAGCGCACCGAGCATGGGCAGAAACAAAAGGACCCAGCGCCGAGGCTCCCCAAATATCTCAGGAAGATTCTTGAACATCTCGGGTTGACCGCCAGGCACATTCGGCACAAAGTTCGCAAGTTTCCCAAGAAAAAACCACTCCCCCACTTGGAGCATGGACACAAGAAGCACAGCGCCAAGCCCTGCGGCAGCACCGACAATCGCGCTGAGCACCAACGTCCTGGCAATCCCAATGCCCTCATCCGGATTCGCCTCTGCAATTTCTTTAAACCATCCTGAAAAATTAATCTTCACTTTATCTCCATCTCCTTCAAAAGAGCCGTGGCCGCCACGGACTGTGCCGCGCGCTTCGTTCCACCCGTGCCCTCGGCCTTGAGAGCCTCGCCTACTGAGACGCGCACCCGGAAGCGACTGCAATGCTTGGGTCCTGTTTCCTCAAGCGTTTCGTATACAGGATCTACCTGATAATCCTTCTGGGCGATGCTTTGCAGATGCCCTTTGGGATTGTCACTCCACGGATCATCTTTGAGTGCGGAAAGCTCCTCTGCAAAAAGATTGTCAAAGACGTTGGATACGGCTTCGATTCCACCATCCAAATAAATAGCACCGAGAAGTGCCTCGAACATATCGGCTAGATTCGATTCACGATTTTGTCCGCCCGTCGTCCGCTCTCCATTACCGAGCAACAAGGCGTCACCGAGGTGTAGGCTACGCGCTTTGCAGGCAAGCGCCACACCGCTCGCCACGGACGCGCGTAGCACGGTCAACATGCCTTCAGGATGCTCAACATAGCCGCGAAAAACACGATCCGCAAGTAGAAATCCCAGCACGGAATCCCCGAGGAACTCAAGCCGCTGGTTGTCCGTCTCGGTGTTATTCTCAAATCGATACGAACGGTGGGTCAGTGCCGACTCCAGCAGATCCGAACTTTTAAATTCGTAGCCTAGCGATTTTTGAAGTTCCAAGCGGTTCTGCATCAGCGGATCGTTCGATGTATTTAACATTAGTGTCATGCTCGAGGATGAAATTCCGTATGGACTCCACGCAATCTCGCGGAATCCACATGCGTGTAGATCTGCGTCGTGCCGATGTCGGCATGGCCCAGCATTTCCTGAATGATTCTCACAGGCGCTCCATTCGCCAGCAAGTGTGTAGCAAACGAATGCCGAAGCCAATGCGGCGACACCGCATCGGAAAGCCCCGCCTTTTTGGCATAGCGCTTGACGAGTGCCCAAATACCTTCTCTGGAAAAACCCTCTCCGAATTTGTTCATAAAAACATGCTGGTCAGACGGATCAGGATTGTACTTCGGACGCGACTGCACCAGATATCGCCGCAACGCCGCCTCGGACGTCGAACCCATCGGCACAAGCCTTACTTTCGAGCCTTTGCCTTGACATTTTACAAGCGCTTCTTCAAAGCGAAGTCCATCCAAAGGCAAATCTGCTAGCTCGGAGACGCGAAGCCCGCAGGCGTAGAAGAGCTCAAGAATGGCGCGATCGCGCAAGCCATCGCGCGTCCCCTCGGGTGGCGAGGTCAGGAGCGAGATCACATCCTTCTCGCTCAGCACATGCGGCAACGTTCTGCCGCGGCGTCCCGCCGTGATCGGCTCAGCAACATCAACATCAATGAAATTCTCTGAACGGAGGTAGGCGAAAAACACCTTAATCGAGACCAGCCGACGCGCCAGCGTGGCATCCGTCAGGCCAGCATGGCGACCCTCTTCCTGAAAAGAAAGAATATCATCCGTCGTGACATCACGTACCGAGAGACCCGCCTCATGCAACCCGCTAGGTCGGCCAAGAAATTCAGAAAGACGCAACAGGTCAGACTCGTATGCCGAGCGGGTGTTTTTGGAAAGCCCCCGCTCAAAAGCAATATAGTCGATAAATTGACTAATCTTCGAGGCCACGACACTCCGGGGGCAGCTTGGCCGCCGCTTCCTTATTGGCAGGGAAAGGGCCTGCGGCAAAACCCGCTTGCGCGATGGCATCCTCCATATTCTTCGTGCCGACCTTCATGGAATCGTAGCGCACCACGATCGAACCCGTTGCAAAATCAATCGATTCGATTTTAAGTATGTCGCCTCCGGGCAAACTCATGAGCGCAGACGCAACAACATTGGAACAAGCCGCATTGCGTACATCGGGAGCCACCAATGTCGCCACTTTCGTGTCGCTAACTCGACACCCAGAAAGAACCGAACTGACTAAAAAAGCCAAGGTGAATAGCAGTGAATGTTTCATGCCGTGCTATTATACATTTCAGGCCGTCGAATCGCAAGAAAGGAAAACGACAATTTTTGGGGAACAGCTCGCCGCAGTCTCGCCCTCCAGCATGTTTTGAGGCCTTTTCGGAAAAGTATGGAAGGCGAGACTGTGCCCTGGGTGGGGTTCAATTTAGTTTTATGCCCACCCGCACCGCGGTGGGGGGAGGGGGGCTAAACCAGGAGTAGTCAAGCAGAGAAGCAGACGGGGGC
>JBBQIY010000237.1:0-4035 GCA_038325415.1 Kiritimatiellia bacterium | reverse complement strand
TCCCACTCGGATGCCAGCCGTTCACGTGGCAGAGTCTCTGGAGTCATGGCTCGACAGATGTCGAGAGTTTCTGACGCAATGGTAAATTTAAATCGCGCGGCGAACTGCATGGCGCGTAGCACGCGCAGCGGATCTTCGCTGAAGTGGTCGCTGACATGACGCAGGACGCCGGCTTCGATGTCTTGTCGTCCGTTCCAAGGATCGATGATTTCGCCTGTGAGCGGATTGAGCAGAATGGCATTGACGGTGAAGTCGCGTCGCGCGCAAGCCTCGCGGTACGAAAGATCAGGAATGGTGTTGATGAGAAAGCCACGATGCCCCGGTGTGGCTTTGCTTTCGAGGCGCGGAAGGGCGACGTCGATATCATAGCCGTTCAGCTTGATCACGCCAAAGCTCATGCCGACGGTATTGAGATTGAACCGCGAGGAAAGTAACGCCAGAAGACTTTCCGGCGAGAGACCGTACACTTCGATGTCCAGATCTTTAGAAGATTGACCGCGAAAGGCGTCCCGCACGCAACCACCAACAAGAAACGCCGTGCCGCCTGCGTCGCCAACAAGTTTGGCGACGGTCAAGGCGGCTTCGGTTGTCCTGCCTGGTGGCAGGCAGATGTCGAGAATGGCGTTGCTCGTGTTCGTGGCGCTCACCTCTTATTGCACGGTGACGACGACGCGGACTTTCTGGGTGCCCTTTTTAACGGTGACCAGTGTGTCTTTCGTCTTGGCGTCGCCAGAAATAATTTTGATTGAGATGGCACCGTCAGATTTTTTATTCACCACATCAATGGTGTACTGGCAGCCGCGATACGTGCGGGTGATGCGTGCCTTCTTGATATGTTCGGGCAGACGTGGCTCGATTCGAAGACCTCCGTGTTCCGCGCGGATGCCGCAGATCCACTGCGACAGTGCCACGAAGTTCCAGGCGGCCGTACCGGTGAGCCAGCTATTCTTGGCTTCGCCATGACGACGAGCGGCTTTGCCTGCAACCATCTGGGCGTACACGTAGGGTTCAAGGCGATGAATCTCGCTGATGTCCTCGAGGTAGGCGGGTGCAATCTTCTTGTAGTATTCCCAGGCATTCTGCGGACGTCCCGAGGCGACTTCGCCGATCATAATCCATGGATTGTTGTGGCAGAAGATACCCGCGTTTTCCTTGTACCCAGGTGGGTACGACGAGACTTCGCCGAGTTCAATGTGATAGTCGCGGTAGGGTGGGTCGAGAATGACAATGCCGTACTTCGTGTCGAGATGCTTCTTCACACTATCGAGTGCTTTGATCGGGTAGCCCTTGTCGGCACCGATCTGCGCCATCGATCCAAATCCCTGGGTTTCGATGAAGATCTTGCCGTCCTCGCATTCGCTGGAGCCAATCTTGTTGCCAAAATCGTCGTAGGCGCGGACGAACCAGTCGCCATCCCATCCGACTTTGCAGATTTGTTTGGCCATTTTGGCCGCTTCTTTTTCAGCGAACACCGCTTCTTTTTCGTCGCCGAGCAGTCGGCACATCGCGGCATACTCTGGGGCGACATAAACAAACATCTGAGCGATCATTACCGATTCCGCGTTTTTACCATCCTTGTTTGTCGAGGTCTGGAACGAATCGTTGGGATTCATGCTGAAGCAGTTGAGATTGAGGCAGTCGTTCCAGTCGGCGCGTCCGATAAGCGGAAGCCCATGGGGGCCGATGTGCGTTGTGGTGTAGCGGAACGAACGCTTCAGGTGTTCGAACATCGACGCTTTGTTCGTCTCACTGTTATCGAAGGGTACATCGATTTTGAGGAAGTCTTTATCCCCGGTCTCGCGGATATAGCCGCCGACGCCGAGAATGAGCCACAATGGATCGTCGTTGAAGTGCGAGCCAACATCGGCGTTTCCGCGCTTGGTGAGTGGCTGGAACTGGTGGTAGGCGCTACCGTCTTCGAATTGCGTTGAGGCGACATCAAAGAGGCGAGTACGGGCGCGTTCGGGAATCTGGTGCACGACGCCGAGCATGTCCTGACTGGTATCGCGGAAGCCGATTCCGCGGCCGATGCCACTTTCGAAGTAGCTGGCCGATCGGGCGAAGTTGTACGTGACGATGCACTGGTATTGGTTCCAGATGGCCATTCGGTCAAGCTTTTCGTCATTGGTCTTGAGCGTGAAGTTCGACAGCAGTCCGTCCCAGAACGACTTCAATTCGGCGAAGGCAACGTTGACCTGCTTCGGTGTAGCGAAGCGGTTCTGTAATGCGATGGCCTTCTCCTTGTTGATGATGCGCATGGCAGGGTTTGTCTGAAGAAGCCCCGGCTCTGCGACGTCAACGAACTTTTCATCTTGCTTGTTTTCGATGTAGCCGAGGACGAAGATAAAGGTTTTCGATTCTTTGGGTGCGAGTTTAACGTTGAGGCGATGGCTGGCAACGGGCGACCATCCATCGGCGACAGAGTTACCACTCTTGCCCGCAACAACCGTTTTCGGGGCGTCGTAATTCTCATAGAGACCGAGAAACGTTTCGCGGTCTGTGTCGAATCCGTCCGGTTTGGCGTTGACGGAATAGAAAGCGAAGTGATCGCGACGTTCGCGGTATTCGGTTTTGTGGTAGATGGCGCCGTCGAGAATCTCAACTTCACCGATGGAGAAGTTGCGCTGAAAGTTTGTGCTGTCATCAAGCGCGTTGTAGAGGCACCATTCGACGTACGAGACGAGGGAGAAGTTCTTTATCTTCTCCGTGTCGTTCGTGAGGGTGATCATTTCAACTTCGGCGCTCTCACCGTTCGGGACCATGTAGAGAACTTCGGAGCGGAGCCCCTTCTTCGAGGCGTTGATTTTGGTGTAACCGAAACCATGGCGGCATTCGTAAAAATCGAGCGGTGTGCGCGTTGGCTTCCAGCCCGGATTCCAAACGGTATTACCTTCTTTAATGTAGAAGTAGCGACCATTATTGTCGAGAGGAACATCGTTGTAGCGATAGCGTGTCAGACGGCGGAGACGGGCGTCGGTATTGAAGGCATAGCCACCGGCGGTGTTCGAAATGAGCGAAAAAAATTGTGAATTGCCGAGATAGTTAATCCAGGGATAGGGGGTCTCAGGCGTCTTGATTACGTATTCGCGGTTGGTGTCGTCAAAGCATCCGAATTTCATGTTTTGTATCTCCTTGTTTTTGTATCTCCTTGTTACAGATTAGTATGTTACCAGCATGGCGGCACTATTTCAATAGCCAGAAACAAGGAAGAATAGGAAATAGAGGCAGGGTTCAGGATAGAAAATTATGAATTACGAATTACGAATTATGAATCTCGAATTTCAAATAATTAATTGGAATACTGGAAATGGGCAGGAGAACACCACGAAGCTTTTCTGGCGGCTTTTCTCAGCCACAAGAAATATGATTCAAGAGATTGGAATATTGAGTTGCGGAGCAGGGTGGGGCGAAGCCGTCTCGGCGAGCCGGGGTGCAAGTGGTTTTAGCAGGATGTGTCAAGGTCATTACCCTGCCAACTCCCTGATAGTCGATAGTCCTGAGCCCATCGTCCTTGTTATCGTGAAGGGAGTAGTGTCGAGGTCTTTCCCCGCTAATCTCCGCAGAGGGGCATCGTTTTTCCCGGACTATGTCCGTCGTTAATCACTAAAAAACGCTGCCCTGCATTGCACAACTATTTTGCTTTCTAGAGGCGGGATGGATTTCCAGCGATCAGCGGCGGGCGAAGCCCGAGGAAATCCAACCTGCTTCGCGGAGATTCGTGGGAAAAATCATTCAATCGAACAAGTAAATTTCACAGTTGAGCGTACTGTCTGAAAGGTGTAGAATGCTGGCATGAAAAGGCGAGAAATAAATGGGAATATTCGGTTTCTCATGGGACAGGTGTATAGCATCCTGTTCGTGGTTCGTATACCCGTCTACTACGATCTCTATCCCGGCGACGGCTCCGTCTGGCGCTTCATGGCGACTGACCTCACGGGCGAACTCGGCAAGCTCATCTCCTTCACCGATCCACGTGGTCGCGTACTCACTAACGACGACTTCGGCGTGGACATCGTCCGCGCCTCCAACGGCCTC
>JBBQIY010000236.1:0-4039 GCA_038325415.1 Kiritimatiellia bacterium | reverse complement strand
AACTCCATGCGTGGCAGAGGCTCATGCCATACGGCCGGTCGTAAAACGACAGCATTTCCTCTTCAGTCGCATTTTCGTCGTAGGCCTCGAAGAATGTTGTTGCACCGTGTTTTAACATGCCACCCCATGTCTGACGTATTCTTTCAATGGCTTCGGTTGATCTGCCAGCTTTGTGAAGCGCCAGTATTTCAAGTGAAGCCATGAACGGCGTCCCGCACGGGGGCATTTTGTCCGTCAGTAATTCGTCCGCAATATGTGCGGCAAGTTCATCGGATGTCAGCCCTGACACAATGGCGAGGAAGTTTGGATGCCGTAGGTATCCAGAATCGGGATTTCCGGGCGTAGAGAAGAAGAGGCCTGCAGCGTCGTCAAATGCTATTTTAATGATCTGCGCCTTAAGTTGCTCCGCCTTTTCGTGGCAGAGTGTTGACGTTGCCACGTCGTGCATACGCTCGGCAAGCCTAGCGGTGCTGACCAGCGCTCTGTAAAAAATCATCTGGAGCGCAGTGCCTTTTTCCATTTCCAGCCAGTCGATGAAGCACCAGCCCCCTTTTTCAGGAAGGAGACCGTTATTGGCTTCAGCAATTTTGAGAACGTCATTCAGAATCTCTTTGATTTCTTCGTACTGCTCTGTGAGAAAAACAGGGTCGGAGAAATACAGTTGATACTGATCATGGCAGACGAAATACCACAGCGTGTAGTCGATGATGCCGTTGAGATGTTGTTCTTTGATTCCTGCTCGGCCTATTGCGGCGAGTGCTCGCTTGATAGGGCGCGGATCGGCGAAGGTGTAAGCGTTGGCCATGAGGCTGATCGAGAGATCCCCGAGCCAAGGGAGACGGTCACGCTTAATGCCATCGAGTATGAAGAGGTGTGTGCAGAGCCGCAGGGTATACGCCGAGCGCATCCAAATACGGTCGAGTTCTGGGTCGGCATGGAAAGCCCCGCGATAGCACGCGGGCGTAAAGACGGCCTTGCATGACACAGAAAATGGCGATGCAGATTCTACGGCGGCGTAGCGGAATGCTAGCGGCAGAGACGTACGCCAACGTGATGGACCATCAGGTACAAGTTCGGTCGTCTGTTCAGCCGTTGACACGTCGCGATTAGCCAGTTCGGGAATGGATTCTCCGATACGGAGTCGGGGTTTTGATTCCGAAGCGATTTCGAGGTGTGCGAGAACTTCGCGGCCTGCATCAAGAGTACCGGGTGAAATTTCGACGAGGGGTACGACAACACAAGGAAGCGTTTCGCTAAAGGGGGCTTGTTCTTGGTGCGCTGGTGTGAAGGTTACACCATCTGACGAGGCTTCCCATCCGTCTTCATTGGGGAGAATGGCGGGGATGGAGCGTGTGGTGTCGGCGACGGAGACTTTGAGCAGCAACATTCCTTCCGAATGCGTCATGATCACGACTTCGAAATTGTCACCCCTGAGGATCTCGACTTCCTCGCCGTCTCGCGTGGCCATGACCTCGCCATGGATCTTCAGTTCGAGGATACCATGCGGGATAAATTTTCTGAAATAAGCGACTTTTGAAGGCTCTTTGAAGCATCCCGGATAGCCGACCTTAAGCTTGAGTGTGCAAACATCGCGTCGCAACGTCGACAACAAAAAGCATTCGTACTCCGCCCGTGGGTAGAGCCAGCACTCGGCATTTTCAGAAACGGGAAATAATGAGTCGGATGCGTAGGCGGGGTCGATGACTTCGGAGTAGGACTTTTCGTGGGCTTCGCTGGGGTGGAGCATAGAGTAAGCGTGAGGCGTAGTGGGGGGAGGAGCGTCTGCCCCATACTTATTGCAGAATTGATTCAATGGCTTTGTCGATTGACTTCTCCGCATCCGCGTTAGGTTGAGCCTCGACAACAGGCGCAGATGGAACTTCCTTCGGCTGGGTTTTGATTACCGGCGCGGAGGGTGTTGGCGCAGAAGGCATCGGCTTATCTGCGGCAGTGGATGGTATTGCAGGAACTGGTGTTTCATCCGGAGCGATTGTGGAATTCAACGTGCTTTCTGTAGGTATCGGTGTTTCAAACGGAGCGACTTCAGGATTCAAAATGCTTTCTGCAGGTACCGGCGTCTCAGCCGTTACTGCGGGTTCCGACGTAGCCTCCGCAGGGTCTGAGGTCTTAGCTGGTGTTTCTATGATTTCCGACGAGTTAATTTCCGTCTGGTCATCTCTTTGGGAGAAGTGGGAATACGGATATTTACTGCCGGGACGATTTGTCGGGGCAATCTCGGGTTCAATGCCGTATTCGTCAGTCAATGCGGTCAGATGACGTGTCAGGGGATAGCGTGGTGGGACGATGGTTTCTTTCCCGCGTTCTATCATCTTCTTCTCTTCTTTTTCGGAGATCGGATCGGCAAGGCGGCTGTTCGACCAACCGCTGTTCCAGATGCCATCCGTATCAAGAACGGCTTTTCTATTGCGTGTTTCATCTTCAATCTGCCCCGGGGTGTCGAGGACGCGCGGGGTAAGAAAGATGACGATTTCGTTGCGGCTTTTTGAGACCGTCGAGGATCGGAAAAACCAACCCAGTAACGGGATGTCTCCTAATAACGGAATCTTTGAATTCGAAGTTGTTTCTGAATTAGATGCGAGGCCACCAAGGATGACCGTCTCGCCGCTCTGGACGGCAACATCGGAACCCATCTTGCGTGTGTTGACGGTTGGCAAATTCTCTCCGTCGATGACTTGTCCAGAACCGAGATCCTGCCATTCTTGCTCAATGGTGAGAACGATATAGCCCTTTTTATTGATCCGTGGCGTAACCTTGAGCTTGACACCGATATCCTCATTCTTGATGTTCTTCGTTGTATTCTCAGAGTTGCCACCGTAGTACGTCGTGCCATCCGAGTAGTAGATACGTTCGGTCGACTCGAGGACGGCTTCTTTATTATCAAGGGTTGTAATGATGGGGGAATTCATCAGGCGGGCACGGGAGTCCGTTTTGACCGCTTTGATAATCAGATCGACATTGAAGTCGAACAGAGTGGCCATCATCGTGGCCCCTGCGCCGTAGCCCGTCAACGTGCCAGTTGTTGTTTTATCGAGCGTATTGGCCGCTGTAAGGGTTCCACCGCCGCCGGCGGAGGCGAAGGCGAGGGCAGGCCCAGTGCCCTCACTGCTTCTTCCTGCGAGCATGGCACGCTGAACCCAATCGATTCCCGATTCAAAGCTATCCTTGAAATTGAGGCTGATAATAACAATCTCGATGGCGACTTGGGAGAGCATGATGTCCATCTGCTTAATAATTTCACGAATGGTCAGGATGTCGCCGTAGTTGGACATGATGATGAGCGCATTCGTGCGTTCATCGGCGAGAATCTTAATGCCTTCGCTGTCGAGCTGGCCAACCTTCGTCCGAGCATCGGCTGAAAGAGCAGACTTCTCCGTATTGATGGTGCTGGCGGGCGCCTTGGCTACAGGCGTCTTGTCCGGAGTGTCTCCTTCACGCCGTGCCGATGGCTTGGCATCGCTCTCGGCTGTTTTTTTGTTGCCAATGAGCTCGTTGAGAATGGTGGCGACATCGGCCGCAACGGCATGTTCGAGACGGTGAACCTCGACGACGACTTCGGGGGCAGTGGCGACGTCCAGCTTATCAATGACTTGCTTAAAGAAAACCATATTCTCGGGGCGTGTGATGATGATCAGGAGGTTCGTCCTTTCATCGGAGATAATGCTGACTTTGCCTCGGATGATGCCGCGTTGTGCTTCGGCGACGAGGGCTTCAAATGTTTCGGCACCCTTAGGCTCTGAGTCAGCGGCTCTGCGACCGGGGAGTGTGACGCCGGGTGGCAGTGTACGCCTTTCGGTTCCTGGCGCACCGGTGTTGCGCTCCTGCGCAGTCGAGGTCGGTTTGCCCTGATTTTCTTGCGCGCTATTGACGATCTCTTCAATGCGAGCCTTGATGTCGGAGGCCTTCGCATAGCTGATTTGGATAAAGTTCGGGACTTCGCGCTCGATAATAGGTTTGTCGACATATTTCAAGACCTCGACAATGCGGTTGACCGTATCAGCGGAGTCCGTGATGAGAATGC
>JBBQIY010000235.1:0-4047 GCA_038325415.1 Kiritimatiellia bacterium | reverse complement strand
TTCATGGCTGGGGTTTTAGATAGTTCTGGCCAAGCCAGTGTGCAAACCAAGTCATAAAGCGGTGCAAGCCTTCGCTCTGCGTTACGATAGAGGAGCGAATAGTTCTTGCCGTGGGCATCGGCATTGCCGATCAGCACGTTGAATATCAGCCCATCTAAAAAATCACGTATGTCTAAAGCCGCAACGGTCGACCAGTCGCGTAGCAAGCCGACACAGTCTCGAAGCAGCGGCCCGCCTTCTTGCTGATACTTTCGTTCAGGAGGGAATCCCAGCGCTTGACAGAAGTCTTCCTGATGAATACGCCTTACCGTGCCGTCTTCGGCGATGATGCGGTCATATCGCTGAACGACAATGCACGGCTTATTTCCAACGACTCGGACAGACACGGGAGGAACGCTCAAACCGATCACTCGAGCAAGTGTCATGCACAAAACCTCATTCGCTACCAGCCCGGAGAAGCGGTCTGGTTCCGGCTTGATAATGTGCGTGCTCGGTGTGTTGCCGAGAGGCAGCGCGATGGAGTCTCCGCGAAGGACAACCGGGAGCTTCGGTTGAGATCCTGCTAACGAAAGCCGCAACCCTTCGCTACCCGCCATTAATGGGCGCAGGGGTAACTCCGTGATGACAGCTTCAAGTTCTTTCGCGCTGAGTTCATGAACTCGCGCCTCCCCCACAAGCGGTGGCAGGGCGTCTTCGGATAACAGGCTAACGGCTCCCGCACATTCGCCACCGATCCGCTCCAGCATAGCAAAATCATTTCGCTCGCTGATTCCAAGGATTGCGGCAAGTTGTTGCCTTGGCCCCTCATCGGGGAGAATGCCGGCGAAGAAGGGTCGTGCATGTTTTCCCAGAAACGGTTTAGTCTGTAGCGGCAATGACCGTGATAAGGGCATGGCATCAAGCCGTGTCAACCAATCAGCGGCATATTGGAACGAGAGTAACCCGCTGTCATCTTGATTGAGGGTTCCGACAGGTTCGCTATGCAGATAGACACGCAGTCGTTTCATCGCATCGTTTCTCCCGGTTCATTTCCGCCAAGAATCTTCGTTTCGATAGTAATCCCGAGCGCTTGCAGAATTTGAAGCGCCTTGCCGATTTGGCAGGTGGGCTTGCCTTTCTCTAAATCAACAATGAATCGAAGCCCCGTACCGCAGGTCATGGCCAATTCTTTTTGGGTAAGCTTCAGTTGCTTGCGCCGCATTCGGATAGACGTACCGAGCTGTTCTGTCGTTTTCATGTTTTAGTTCCTGATCGGGAATATCTCACAATCGAACCAAGCTGTCAATCCATATTTTACCGATCGGTAACCAAGAAAATCATGAATTATGAATTACGAATGCGGAGCCACTAGCCACATAATCGGTTATTGACGGAGGCATTAACGGAGCGGGGACATTCCTGTCCCCGTCACGACGGGGGTTGGAAAACCCCCGCTCCTTTGGTAGAACAAGTCTGAATATGCAAAAAAGGCCCTAGTATCTGATCCGGCATTCCATTCTCTAAACGGAGAACCGGTTTTCCAACCCGTTTCACTCACAGACAAGAATGTCTGTGTAACTGACTGAGATGCCGCGCTCTTGAAATGTTCTCGTTTTGACTCCTTGGATACTGATGGAGGTGCGTTTCCCATCTTTCATGAGAATTTTCTGCTCCACTCCCTGTGAAAACAGATATATGCGTCCGTCGATGTTGACTTCGTAATCGGCTGCAGACACTGAGGCGACAACCGCCAGCAAAGCAAGAGATGCGAGTATAGTCAGTTTCATGCTTCTTCCTTTCTTATGTCGAACGTCACGGCTGGGGGGCGGTATTCCTTCTACTCCAGCCGTGACATTTTGTCTTTATGGTTTTTACTGCCGTCTATGTCACTACTATGCATACGGATTGATTTTTGCAATGAACTGTATAGCCATGCTAGCATGGGAAACCAAAAGATAGGTCACTCCTACACATGGAATGAACCTTGCAAGCGTACGAGCGATTCCACACCTCTCCCTCTGCACCCAAACATGATGAAACATCATGGTCATGGCTGGGAGAAAGACAGCAATCACAAAAAAGACAAATATGGAAATAAGCATATATTCTCTGACAGTGTCAGTATCGAAATTAGCTGTCGTATCACGGATACGGAGTGTCAGCATCCAGCTAATCCAGTACAGGCGAAACATCGTGACAATGAAGAAAGTTATAGGAAGCCACGGATTGGTTTCGTGCGATTTGCGGAGTACGACCAGTTCGACCGCAATAGCGACAACAAGCCACAGAGCTAGTGGACTGAAGAATGCTCTAACTCCGTATATGTTGTTCATATCTCAGGATCGTATTGTGTTGTTGAACCTACGTCACAGCCGAACAGCGTTACTAAGCCTACTTCGCATAAAGAATAACTCGTGCGGATACTGAGAGTCTATTCTTTCTAAAGATGCCTGTCAAGGATTGGAAACGGCTTGTTTGATGGCAGTATTGCTTGTGTTTGAGCTAACATTTGACTTGAACAAATCTTCCAGATTACATCAATAATTTTATCCTGTACATCCTGCCAACTCCTTCTCCGTGACTCGAGTCTCCGTGGTGAATCCCCCATTGCATCCGGATAATCTTGTTAATCTTGTCTAACCGACCCGAAAAGCTTCGTGCCGCCGAATCTCCGTGATTAAAAAAACGATAACGCTTTTTTTTGCTCCCTATTCCGTGCCCTTCCGTGTCTTCCGTGGATAAAAACTAACCACGTGGAGCTTCATGTCCTCCGCGTGAGAATTAACGAGTGCCTAACTCAACATCTCCAAGATTCGACCCTGTAAACTGGGTGCGGCGGCAGCGTCAATTCGTTCAGACAACGACTTAAGCAGCGCACGAATGCGACTCTGGATCGGTTCATCCATGGAGTCCACAAGCTGGAACGCCGAGAGCAAGACTAACGCAACATTCTCGTTCACTCCTGCCAGCTTGACCACCGTCTCCTCCGCCCAGACCAAGCCGCGGTCGGTCCACAACTGCGCGTTATTCGCCGCCATGGCTCCGTAGAGCGAACGGCTATGCCCGGGATGCTCCATCCGGAACGCTGGACTCGCCTCCTCACGCACAAGATCGTCAAAAACCTCTGGATGCGGCGACGACGCCACAACCTGTAAATAGGCGACGTATGCCGCTACATGGGAACTGCATTCCTCTCGGAGATTCTCCATGACCGAGATCCGGCAGGGGTCGTCAGTGCCGTTGAATGCCTTGGCTACGTTCAGCATATCGCTGACGCAGGACGCCGCATCAAATTGCATCAACAATGCCTCTTGAGCCTCTTTTCCGCCGGTTTCAGCAAGCAACGTCCCAAGCGCGGCCCCGAGTGCACGGCGTGGAATCGCCTTCTCCATCGGCTCTCCGGGCGCACCACGACACACCGACTTAAACACCTTCAAGAGTGCTGCTTCGCCGCATGATACCGCCACGACTTTACGCAAACGCCGCGCGGCCGCGTTGCGCTCTGCCGCTCGGGGCAGGTAGTCACGATCCAGCATTTCCTCGGATACGGTCAGAACCCTCGCCTTAATCCCGTCTGGGAGCGAAGTATCAACCAGCAGGTTGAAAAAGAGCTTTAGCCAGTCTTCCGAGGGTATATAATCCTCGTGGGCAATCGCCCCCGCCATCTCAATATCCGTCAAGCGGCGCATCGCCTCCACACGGCCAATGCTGAACGGCGACTTCCGTACGATTTCCAGAAGCATCTCAGGCGTAGCGGTCGCATCCTCGAAGGTACCGTAAAACGCCCGCTCGCTGTTCCAATCCAGAAACACCGGCGCCTCATTCACATCTTCGAAAACAGCATCAACTGTCTCAGCATCAAGGATAAGCGTCCGATCGACTGACCCCATCACCTGGCCATCGCGCCCAACTCCCGTGACATGAAACGGCACAGTAAACATTCCCCCGGACCCACCGCGACGCTTCTGCGTCAGCGATACCGTAAGCCTTCGCTGCTTTTCATCATAGACATAAGAGCCCATTATCGCAGGATAGCCGATGGTAAAAAGCCATTCGTAAAAAAACGAA
>JBBQIY010000234.1:0-4068 GCA_038325415.1 Kiritimatiellia bacterium | reverse complement strand
CTCCAACCATCGCCAAGTTCACCCCAAGGGGTGTCTTCATATCCTTTTGCGCATAAAACCAGGGCGTAAAGATTTTATTGACACTAAAGACGAGAAGACCCGGCGCATAACAGAGGAGCGCGCGAGAAACATGCACCGTATCGGCCGAGGTGAACGCGCCTCCTTGATAGACCAGCTTCGTGATGTCGGTTGAAAGCAAGCAAAGCCCGAACGCAGCGGGAACGGAGAGCAGCAGAACATCTTCCACCGATTGCGTCAACGTCCGCTTCGCAAGGCTAACATCGCCTCGTGCAAATGCTCCCGCCAACGTCGGCAAAAGCACGGTCGCAAATGCCGTCGCAAAAAGCCCGAGCGGCAAATAGACCAGTCTTTCGGCATACGAAATTGCGGCTGGAGCCCAAGGTGCCGCCCAGAGTGCAAGCGCATTGTCGAGCACGAGGTTAATCTGCACCGCCCCCATGCCAACGACACCGATCATCGTGTTGCGCCAAACCCTCAACACATTTGCATCATGCCATCCCTTGAAAGTCAGGTTGATACGAATACCGTGTTGGTGCACGGCATGAAGCAGAAAAGCCATCTGCAAAAAACCGGACACCAATACGGACCAGGAGACCGCTCGAACTCGTTCATACAGACTCAGTTCGGGAAAGAAAAACAGAATCACCAACGTAGCAATCCAGACGATATTGAGAATGGCGGGCGCAAGTGCGGCCTTGCCAAACCGCCCGAACGCATTCAACACGCCCATGCCAAACGCCGCCACGCAGATCATGACCGCGTAGGGAAGCATGGTCCGAGTCAAGCGTAGCATCACCGCCGTCCGTCCCGCAGGTTCAAGGGAAGGCAGCACAAGAGAGATCACCACCATGCCGATGGCGCAGAGAACGGCGAGAAGCATAAAAACCATGCTGGCAATCGCCTTCGCCAGCTTCTCCGCTTCGACTAGATTCTGCTTCTCAAGGGTTTCCGTAAAAACAGGGACAAAAGCCGAAGAGAGCGCACCTTCGCCGAAGAGCTTGCGGAACAGGTTGGGAATCGTGAAGGCAAAAACAAACGCCGATTGCTCGAGTCCGGCCCCGATCAGACGCGACGTCAGCACTTCGCGCAAAAGCCCGAGAATGCGACTCAGACCCGTCAGGGAACCGACCTGGTTCACGCTTCTGTTGATTTCCTTCGGCTGCTCTGACATCGCATCATCCTACTTCTTGACTTCACGCATCCGATACGTTCACTCCAGCGCCTCGGAAAAGGTTACTTGCTAACGGAATCCCCACACAGCGCGTCCACCGTCGCGCGCATCGTTCCAACGACATCTTCTGCTAAGGGATAAACGACGGCGATCCGCAACCCGAGCTTTTCAGCGAAAGCCGCGATGCGCCTGCGCTCAGTCTCGCTCTGCACGAGCATGACTTTTACGCCTTGCTGCTTCACCTTTTCTGAAACCGAATCAAGATGCCGGGCCCCGGGCGTCTGCCCATGGGTCTCGATCGCCACTTGCTCCAAGCCAAAAGCCTCCGCAAAATGCCCCCATGCGGGATGGTAAACGAGGATAGTTTTCACCCCCGCCAGACGTAGGCGCTCAGAAAGCGACTGCTTCAAGGCGACCATCTTCTCCGCAAACGCGGCTTGGCGCAGCGAATAGGTTGCTGCATTCGCAGGATCAAGAGTCGAAAGCTCGTTTGCGATTTGGCTGGAAAGTTCTACGATCTCATCCGGTGACATCCAAATGTGGGGATCGCCTTCATGATCGGATGCGGTATCTTCATGAGCATGAGCCGCGTGGGCGTGCCCCACTGCATTCGTCACACCCACGACGCGTAGTCTAGGGTTCGCCTTCGCCAGCTTGTCAACGAGAACCGTCTCGAAAGGTAGCCCGATTTTGAAATAGACATCACAAGCGCGTAGCGCAACGAGTTGACGCGGTGTTGGCTCAAACAAATGTGGATCTTGCCCCTTGTCTATGACAACAAGACACGACCACGATCCCCCGCCGATTTGATCGACAAGAAACTTCTGCGGTGGAATAGAAACCGCAACGATGGGTTGGGCAATGGCAGTAACCGCCAAGACGTAAATCGAAAGAATCCCAGATAAAAACCATTTCATGATCGCTTACTCCTCTTATAGGCCGCGCAAAACTCGCGCGCCACCTCACACGGCGACTCCGCCTTAGAAAAGGCCGATACAATCGCAAGACCATCGGCTCCTGCCGCATAAACGCCATCCGCCCGCTCCAGCGTGATGCCGCCAATGGCAACGGCAGGATAGTTGGCCAGAGCCTTTCGAATTTCACAAAAACCTTGCAACCCCATTTCAGGAGCGGCGTCATGCTTCGTCTTGGTAGCATCGTAAACAGGGCCAATTCCCACATAGTCGACCGCTCGCTCAGAAACCGTGGCAATGTCCGCATCACACGTCACGGAAAGCCCAAGGGTCATCTTCTTCCCCACCACGCGACGAACTGCCTCCACCGGCATATCAGACTGCCCCAAATGAACCCCCGCCGCATCGACCGCAACAGCCAAATCGGCAAAGTTGTTAATAATTAGCGGAATTTTCCGCTCTTGCAACATGCGCTGAAGTCGCAACGCACGTTCATACATCACGCGACCGCTCGATTCCGTGTCGCGGTATTGCACGACGGTCACGCCTCCGTCCACAGCCGCTTCGACCAACGCCACAAAATCACCGACATAACGCGAGGGCTCGTCGGTAACGAGATAAACGGCATAGTCTTGAACCGCGATCAACTTGACACCTTTCCGCGCGCCCGAAGCGCGTCGGCATTGATGGCATCCAACGCATCCAGCAAAGCAATCTGATAGGATCCTGGCCGCGTGGCGTTTTCAGCGGCGATTTCCCCAGCAACCCCCATAATGAGGGCCGTCGCCACCGCCGCCAGATACCGATCATCGCTCACCGCTGCCAGAGCCGCTGCAATGGCGCCTTGGGCGCATCCCACTCCCGTCACGCGTGTCATAATCGGAGAGCCGTTGGCAATTGAAGCCGGCATTCGTCCAACGGCGCACACAAAATCGATCGCGCCCGTCACGAGAACTGCCGCACCCGTTTGAACACAAAGCAACTCCGCAGCATCTTTCGCTTCGTTAACCGCCGCCGTACTATCCACCCCGCGTGCTGTTCCCTTAAAACCTGCAAGCGCCATAATTTCAGACGCGTTGCCGCGAATGATTGCAGGACTCTTGCACTTAAGTTCCGCCGCAAATGCTGTACGCAAAGAGAGAAATCCTACGGCCACGGGATCGAGCACCCACGGACGTTTCGCGCGATTAGCCGCATCGACGGCGCCACGCATGGCTTCCGCCTGATCTTCCGTCAGGGTACCAACGTTCACCAGCAGACCACCCGCAATGGCAGCGAATTGTGCAGCCTCGGTGGCATCATTAATCATGGCCGGAGCCGCTCCCAATGCCAAGAGGCAATTCGCTGTATAGCCTGTAACAACTGCATTCGTCATGCAGTGTACAAGAGGAGCCTTCTCGCGGACGCGATCAAGAAGCTCACAAGAAGATTTTATATAGTCAGTGTCGGTTTTCATGCTCGGAATTGTAGCACACGGCGTGAAAGCAGAGAAGGCGGAATATTTCATTTGCATTAAAGGTGTACTTTTTACTATCATCGGAGGAACTTTTCAAGCCCGGGTGGCGAAATGGCAGACGCATGGGACTTAAAATCCCTTGGTGGCAACACCGTATGGGTTCGACTCCCTTCCCGGGCACCATCTTAAACCCATGTAAGCTAAAGGTTTACATGGGTTTATTTTTTATATAGGGTTTTCTAGGCTTTTCGCGCTTCTATCCATTTCTACCCGTTGCCGTCCTTAAGTGGCATATAAGTACCACTACTGTATCTCCTGATTCTTGATCATGTAAATACACCTCGACGGCCCTACCCTTGCGGCTTGGTGGGATTCAACTTAGTTGAATCCCACCAAGAATACAGAAGTCAGGAGTCAGAATACAGCATTGATTCTCAACATGTTATGCACAGTTTTGCCATTCTTTTGTGGTGTTGCAAGAACAGGGACATGAATTATTTTGTCAA
>JBBQIY010000233.1:0-4116 GCA_038325415.1 Kiritimatiellia bacterium | reverse complement strand
CACTTTTGCGAGAGAGGAATAGCCATCGCGGGCGATGTAGTCTGCGATACGCGTGGGGTTGATCCAGCCGCAGTTGCGAAGGACGATCTGCGTTTGACGCTTAAAGAACTCAATACTCTCCCGGCACGGGAAAGGCGTCTTACCCGTCGGATCGGTCACCATCAAGCGCTCGATCTTCTTGCCTCCACACAGGTGCGAGGAAACGATCTCCTCGGCATCGTTCGGCTTCACGCCCTGATAGAAAGTTCTGTCTTCGCCGATGAGGATGACGGGGCCGATGACGCAAGGGCCCATGCATCCCGTCTCGACAAGCGAAACCTGCTCAGCGATGCCGTGCTTCACGAGCGCCGCATTGAGCGCATCGCGGACTTCTTTGGCACCGGAGGCAAGACAGCTTCCGCCAAAGCACACGAGGATCTGTCGTGCTCCAGATTCTTTGTCGGACTTGACGGCAGGTTTTAATTTGTCGCGAAAAGCGATCAGATCGGCTACACGCTTCAACTTAGGCAATGCGCTGGACTTCATGCGTACTCCTTTTCTTTGGCGACCGCATCGCCGGCCTGAGTCTGGTTAATTAATTCGCCGACGCGTGAGGGCTTGACGCGCTGATGGACGGTCTCGTCGACCATCACGACAGGCGCCATGCCGCAGGCACCAAAGCAACGCCCCACTTCTAGCGAAAATTGCCGATCCGGCGTCGTCTCGCCCACGTCGATGCCCAGCTTTTTTTTGAAAGCCTCCAGCACGTCCTTGCCTCCACGCACGTAGCACGCCGTACCCAGGCATACGCGTACCAAATGCTTTCCGCGCGGATTGAGGGTAAAGAAGGAGTAGAATGAAATGACGCCAGTCACCTCGCTGAGCGTCTTTCCAAATCCCTCGGCCAACGTTCTGATCGCACCCTCCGGCAGGTATCCATAAAGTGCCTGGGCAGTTTGAAGGGCGGGAATAAGCCCTCCGGGTTTGTCCTTGTACTGCGCTACAATCTCGTCTAGCGCCTTTGTGAGTTCAGCCTCTGGAAGTGCTTCGGAGCACGTGCAACTGGACGTACACGCCGCGGTCGATGATGCAGTCATTCAATTCTCCTTAGTTGGAAGGGTGGATGCAACGAGGATGGAATCGTCAATATACGAGGCAATAAAAACGTCGAAAAAACAATGGACTTCCGGCCAAGACGAGAAGCTCAGCACCCGTTTAGGTATTCCGTTTCGGTTGGGTCAGGTCGCGACAGAAACGGAACGACTCTGTAGGGAAAGGCACACCACGGCTCGGAGTGGCGAGCCAATCCCTACAGGGGTAAAGTCCCTACAGGGAGCCTTCGATATATTTCTCGAGATCCCGGATCATCGACTCCTGCTCAGAGGAGACGGACTTCACGAGATCGCCAATGGAGATAATGCCAACAATGTTTTTGGATTTGTCCAAGACCGGGAGGTGGCGGATGCGTTTGCTCGTCATGATGGCCATGCATTCGTCGATGTTGGCATCGGGGGCGACATAGATCACTTTCGTTGTCATCACGTCCTTGACCGTCAAATCGCGTGCCGACTTGTCTTCGAGGATCACCTTGGTAAAGCAGTCACTCTCCACGAAGATTCCGACGAGATTGCCGCTGTCGTTGACAACAACCAGAGAGCCAATTCCTCTGGCATACATCATCTTGATGGCATCGAAAACAGAGGCATCGGAACCGACGGTCACCACATCGCATCCTTTCTGCATGAGAAGCTGGTTGATATGTGTATTCAATGCTTAGCTCTCCTATTTTTCGGGTCTGACAACGCAAACCCTTAACCGTAGTGCCACCCCGTTCATGTTCGGTTATCACGTTGCAACGGCGCAAACAGAGTGGAACCAAATCACTTTATATTGAAACTGCGCCGAACATCAGAGTTTCCATTGCAACGTTCTTGAGACTACGCCGATCACGAACATTAGTCAAGTCGAATGTGAGATTTAATCGCACCCATTGCCAGAATATGGGGCAGCACGGACTATTAGCGACTAACGGCTAGCGCCTTCCGCAAAAAATCGCATAGAGCCCTTGCATTCCAGCGATATAAGATTGGAGAATAGCGCGAGCGGTTGCTGATTCAGGATTGCAGGCCGCCAAGGCTTTGGCGAGATACACTTCCTTGAGCTGTGCGTTGCGGAAGGTCGTGTCGTTGTAATCGGGACGGTTAGAATCCAGCGCGTCTTGCATGGTCACAACGGCGTACCCAGTGGCTTCAGGCGAGGCAAGAATCCTTTCGAGGCCCTCGGCTGCTTTCGCGGATGGGTTGCGTATCAGGGACAGGGAAATCGCGCGGATGTGTGAGAATGCCATATCGATGGATAGCATGCTTAGTTTGTCGAGCGTTGAACGTTCATCGCCACCAATAGTAGAAAGCGAAACGATCATGGTGTCGAGAGGGCTCATACAGAGGCCGAACTGTCCCATGCCCCTGTAGTCCCACCCTTTGTCCCACGAGGTCGAGGCGAGGGTCTCCACCAGCAACTTGCGGCCGGTGTCATCGCCAAGGAAGGCGAGCGTCATGGCGGATTCGACGTCATCAGGATTTGCAGCTAGCGTGGCCTGGAGTTCACTGCAGCCGAGTTCGGGACTCATGAACACACGGGAGATGTCGTGGAACTTGTCGTCCTCGAGGTTTGTGCCAGCGACATCGGTGTCTGTTAGCACACGCTCCGGCAGAATGGCTTCAGCGATCAATTTCTTCTGAAGCGCCTTCATGTCGATGCCGCGTATCGGGCAGTTTGCCTTGATGGCCATCGCCGCCGCATAACCCATGGCATAGCCCTGATTCTGCACGTCGGGCTGCATCCGGATCAGTGGCATGCAGTCACGGTGCGCACTGACGCCGAGTCCGGTTGCTGCCATGCCATCGTAGCCACGCGGAAGGAGCGCGCGCATCGGGACGTTGGCGAAGCGGGAATCGTGCGCCGTTGGCTTGATCATGAACATCGGGTGGATGATGAATCCGTGCGTGTCGAAGTTGCTCATCGCCAGATTGATCGTGTCGGAATAGATGCGGTTGGCAAAAAAGTCGTAAGGCTGGAGTACAATGTCACCAACGATTCTTCTACGTTCGCGGGTATTCAGGATTGTCGAGACGTCGAACCATTTTGTGTACTTGGCTCGGGCGGTCACAAAGGCGCGGGTGGCATCCACAACATCGCTGTCCAGAATGAAGGTGAAGTCCGTGTTGGTGTAGTTGTTTCCAATGTCAATCGGGGAAAGACCTGCACCTTGCACAGCGGCTTCGCTCGTCATATCGCAGGCTGTTTCCGCACCTGATGCCGCGATGAAGTCGGTGTTCCCAGTCGAATCGATCACAAAGGATGTCGTGATGACCCCGATACCAAACGGGCTGAGAATGACGGCGCCACAGGCTTTGTTGCCCTGCATGACAGCGGCAACGGTCATGGTATCAAAGAGAATTTCAGCACCCTTTTCAGTTGCTCTCTCAAGAAACCACTCGTTCTTCCAGACCACGTTCATGCTACCTTTTTCAGTCGAGAAGTCCGGCTCCGGTGCCATGTTGGTGATGCCGGTATCGATTTCGTGTGTGAAGCCGACCCGGTTTCCATAGTAGTAGCTGCCGATTCGACCAACCAGCATGACGCCGCCCAGCGAGCCGAGGTTTTCAGCGCAAATGGTTCGCATACCTGCTCTCGCGGCGCTGATCATTGCCGGTGCTCCGCCGGTTCCGCCACCCGCCACGAACACATCGCAATCGCGGATGACAGGAATGGAGTTCAGGTCGAATGTCAGGGTGGGGCAGTCTTTGAAGCGGAAGAACGAATCCTTTCGCAAGATCTCAAACGGATGATCAAGGGCGGTTTCGTTGAAGCCGGCGGGCGTAGGAACGGGGAGGGCGCTGGCGATTTTGGCGACGTCACCGGCCGTGCAGCGTGAGGCGATGAAAACCGGCATGTCAGTGGAGGGGGCATAGCTCTCTGCAACGCCATCGTCCAGATCTAGGATGATCTGATCGGCGTAAGCGACGCCCTTGCCCGCCCAGACGGCCTTCTTGAAATCAGTTATGGCTTTGGCGATATCAAAGACAGAATTGTTTTTGAGTTCTAACTCGGTCTCGACTTCGAATGCCGGATAGT
>JBBQIY010000232.1:0-4143 GCA_038325415.1 Kiritimatiellia bacterium | reverse complement strand
CTTCTGCTACTTAAAGAATAGTGCTGGCTGCTATTGAAAGAGCGGTGCTGGCTGCTATGGAAAGAGCGGTGCTGGCTGCTATGGAAAGAGCGGTGCTGGCTGCTATGGAAAGAGCGGTGCTGGCTGCTATGGAAAGAGCGGTGCTGGCTGCTACTTAAAGGGTGGGACGTGTAAAGAGGCCGGAGCGCCATTCGCCATCGAGGATGGAATTGCGTTCGATGAAGCCTTGGGCGGCGTAGGCTGCTTTTACATCGGCGTATTGGTTATCGAGAATGCCGGAAAGCACGAGGGCGTGGCCCTTGTGTGGGCGTACGGCTTCGCAAATGGAAGGAGCGGCTTGAAGCAGGATAGGGGCGAGGATGTTGGCGACGAAGATGTCGGATGATGGCAGGACGGGAGCAAGGGCATCGCCTTCGTGGAAGGGAATTTTGAGGCCGTTTGTAGTGGCGTTTTCAATTGAGGTCTTCACGGCGGAGGGATCGTAATCGTAGCCGGAGACGTTGGTGAAGCCGAGTTTGCGAGCGGCAATCGCGAGGATGCCAGAGCCGCAGCCCATGTCGATGACGGAGCGTTCTAGGTTGCCCTCGTCGGCAAGTTGTTGAAGAAACTTGATGCAGGATTGCGTGGTCTGGTGGAGGCCCGTTCCGAAGCTCATGCCGGGTTCGATATCGATGACGATTTCGCCTTTGGCGGGCGAATAATCCTCCCAGATGGGGCGCACCGTGATGCGGTTCGTGATGTGGAGTACGTGGAAAAAGCGTTTCCAGGATTCAGTCCAATCCTCTTTGGCGAGCGGTTCGACGTCTGCCGCGTGTGGAATGCCGTCGATGGATTCTGCGATCTCGGCCATCTCCCGAGCGGTTGCTTCGACTTCTTTGAGGGAAATGCCGAAGGCCTCAATCCACGCTTCGCCCGTTTCGACATCCTCCCAAGATCCCGGCGGGTTATCCATGACATACATGGCGTCGAGCAGGGCATCAAGATTGGCGGGGGAAACGGACATTCTTGCGCGGTACACTTGCATCTCGGCGTAGAGACCGTTGTTGTGGAGATCACGACTCATGAGTATCTTTTTTTCGGTCGAGTTCATCGAACCGATCAAAGCGGTTCGGGATCAGGTAAATGAGGGGGATGCCGATTACGCCGATGATGGCTTTTACGGTCAGGTTGATGATGAAGATTTGCCAGACAACGCCCCACGGCAGCGCCCAGGCGAATGCACCGATGGAGAAGATGAGGTTGTCGATGGGAATGGAGACGCAGTTGCTGAGCAGCACCCGGGCCCACTGATAATTTGTTGTTTTGGATCGAAACCAGTGGTAGACCTCGGTGTCCGCTAACTCACTAAAGACCTCGGCGATGATGGAGGCGATGACGATGCGCCAGACGGGCCCGAGGATGGCTTTGAATTCGGCGTTGAAAGCCCATGATGCGTCGGGCGTTACTCGGGTGCAGACCCACAGGTAGGCGGCCATGAAGAGGTTGACGGCGGCGGTGGTGATGACGAGGGTTCGGACGCCTTTTTTGCCGATCATCTTGTGCGCGAGGTCGCGCAAGGTGAAGGTGAATGGGTAGATGAAAGTACCCATGTCGACGGCGTAATTCATGACGACGCCGATTTTGAGGCTCGCGATGTCCGAGAGCATCTGGCATCCGGCGTAGGCGGCTACGATGAATACGGCGAGCGAAGAGAAGGTGCGAACGGATTGATCCTGTGTCATTCTTTTTTCTTTTCTTCAGCTTCGGTCAAGGCGGTGAATTCGTTGTTGAACAGCGTCGCCAATTCGTCGAGTTTTAGCTTCTGCTGTTCCAGCGACCAAAGGGCGAACTTCCATTTTTCCGAGAATTTGTAGTCTCCGAATATTCGCGGTTCATAGCTGTCGAACTGCTCGCGCCGGTTTGTGTAGTTCCAGCAGATTTCGCGAGTGTGGGCGGCGAAACCATCGAAGAAGGCATCGGCGATGTCCCATTCGGAGATGACGGTATGCTTCTTCGCGTATTGGAATGCCGTGATCGCGAACTTCTTCATGTAGTATTCGAAGAGCCTGTCGAGATTCTCCTGCGTGTGTGCTCGATCGCGCCAGCCCAGGGTGCCGCGCACGGAGCAGAGCCAGACGCGGAGGGGCATTTCTTTGCCGTAGCGGATGTCGTAACCGAATTCGATGATCTCCTTGCCTTCGGCGAAGCGGATGGAGCCATCCGGTGTGAATTTTTTGAGGATCAGATTTTCGGCGGCGGCCGATCCCATCAGCATGATCAACACCCGCACGATATCGGCCGATTCGTGGGTGGTGTCGTATTTGCCCGTATGTTGATCTCGGTTAAAGAAGTAAGAATCGGGAAGGTTATTGAAGGGTTCTCCAGGATAGCGTGCACGGGTGAAGTAGTGGACGTCGCCCAAACATCCGTCGTTACGTGCGAGGAGCGTATGTTTGCCGAAGGAAGTGCCCAAGGTGCGGAAGGCCTGGGTTCGTGCCAGCGTGTAGGCTCCATATCCGGTGCTCTTCTGAGCGAGGCGTTTTTCGATGAGCCGAACGACAAGGGGATCCCACATGGTTTTGTAAACGATTTCGCGGGTCTTCCCTTCGCCGAGCCGCACATGTTCCGTTACGGAACGGATTTCATACACGTTGACATATTCAATCCTATCACCGTGGGATATTCTCTGTTCCAGCGAGTCGAGCATTGCGATGGTTCGAGCGCCGACGCCTTCGTGAAGAAAGCGGTTGCCGAGCATATAGGTTGCTCCTGGCAGGGCGGTGCGCAGGTCGTCGAAGGCGCGCGACATGGTGTTGTGCACGTCGAAGTAGACGGCACCGGTGATGTTACGGTAGAGGGTTTCCATGAACTCGGGTGTCGACTCGTCACCAAGGGCTGGGTAGGGGAGCGAACTCTTGAACTTTTGCGCGATGGCGATGAACCGCTCTTCAACATCTTTTTCCGAAAATGGATTGCTCTGGGTATGTTTGTAGAGGTCGAGGATCGAAGGCACCAAGGTGCTCATGGCGAAGCCGGGGGGCGTGCCGAAGAGTTCGATTTCGTGATGACGCTGGTATTTGGCGAGGAGTAAATTCGGTACTTTTGCCTCCGTGTCCTGTCCGGCGAGTTCGTTGAGACCCCGCAGAAACTCCTGCTGATTTTCGCTAATCAGCTTGCCCCATTCCATAAAGTTGGTGTAGGAGAGGAAGTGGACGCCCTTCACGTTGTGGTAATAGCGGATAACGGAGTGCATCCGACAGATACTACCGCGCAAGGCGGCATCCATTTCTTCGAGCGTCCAGGCGAGGGGCTTAATGCGCCATTCTTGGCCGCGCTTGCTGTAGTACTCCAGCGTTTCATTAACGCGGTCGATAAGTACAATGCGACGCATCGGGCAACCCAGCGCCTGAAGCCAGTCGTCCATTTCGACGACGTTCGGCGTTGAGACCTCGCGTTGCGAGATTTCAAAGGTCTCACCGACGAAATTACAGCAAACCATTCGCGTCTGAAGGATATCCGCTTGATTCTCCTCAGGAACAGCGGGAATGTCCCAGAATTTGCCTGCCAGAATTGGTAGCGTCGTGACAGCATGATTGCCCGAGCTGACCGTCATAATATTCCCGAAAACGCGACGAGCCCGTTTGTCAGGGTTGACGGCCAGGGTGGACTTGGGTACGAGAACGACGGAGTCCTTGTTTTCGATGTGATCCCAGATCCCGTCTTCTAAGATAAAGGTATCATCGTACAGATCAAAGCAGGAAAAGGTGCGCTCTTTTCCCCAAGCGGTCAGTTTGACGTTCTCAGGCTTGCGCGTTGCGGATCGCAGGATATTCTTTAGAAAGGATTTTAGTTCGTTTGCCATGGTGCTTGAGCGGATATTTTCAGGACAAATTATACCATATCAACCGCGATTGTGGGAAGAAGAAGATAGGGGTGAGTTGCGAGTGGGTGGGATTCAATTTAGTTGAATCCCACCCAGAACCCAGAAGTCAGGAGTCAGAATACAGCATTGATTCTCAACAAGTTACGCACAGTTTCGCCATTCTTCTGTGGTGTTGCAAGAACAGGGACATGAATTATTTTGTCTAACTCCGCGTAAGTGCTTGATTTCCAACTTCTGACTCCTGTCTCCTGTCTTCTGACTCCTGTGGGCGTCAAACTATG
>JBBQIY010000231.1:0-4156 GCA_038325415.1 Kiritimatiellia bacterium | reverse complement strand
ATCCCAATTCGTCCACTCGTGCGCTCCTGCTGGAAGAGGAGCAACTCGACGACAGAGTCGCCCAGCATTGAATCGTCGGCGATACCGTCTGCCGCGTACCACATGAAGTTGTAGCCCGTTCTGGCACTGAGAATGTAATTTTGATTCCCCAAGAAATCGTATGAAGCCTGAACGCCGGAATTGATGTACTGGACGCCCACGTCGATCACGCCCGGTGTTCCTTCTCCGTCAATCGGGTCGGCGGAGTCGCCGTTATTGCGATCGAAGGCCGTGTACTCCGAATAAAGTCCGTAGGAGAGGTGGCGGCTTTCGCGGCGCATAAACTCGGCTAAAAAGACATATTCGTCTTCATCGCTGTAGAGGGCGAGTTCCTCATCATTGTAGCGCTTGATGTTCCATTTTCCCGTCACGCGAACATAGTCGTCAGCCGCGAGCGTTCGTTTCACCGATGCCACGAAGTCGTTCTTATAATAGTCGTCATTTCTGGTTTCAAGCTCATTTGGCGCAAAAACGTAATCCTCGCCGTAATGCCAATCCTTCGCACCACTCCACCAGTAATTTTCAGAGAAATTAACCTCCGTGCGTCCGCCGATATACAAGTCGAGATCCGCCCTAGCGGCATGGGACCATTCGGTTTGCGTTCCACCATCACGCGGGTTATCATAATAAATATACGATGGGCTATAGGAAAGCCGCGTACGGTACTTTCCCTCAAGCTCATGGAAGTACGAGACGGTTGGTGTGAACCAAAATTCAGTATCGCTTTCCTTGTCGATCCGAACATCTTTCACGATATACCCGTTTGGAGTCGCGTCTCTATTGTCCGTCTGCTTGACGCCGACCGTCATGCTCAGCCCAATCATGGGGGGCCTTACATCGTCTTTAGCCATTGCAACCGATGCCAACGCCATGCATACATACAACGCTAAGAAACCCGACAAAGGTGTTTTGAACAAACTCATAGTATTACTCCTGTGGAAAGATCTTGAAAACAAAACTCTCCGATTTGCAAAGGATACCGAATCAGGAGCTGTAACGTCAACCACAAAAATCAACTCCTGTCGTAAATTCGTTCGAAAACAAGTCTGAACCCTGTCTTTCGCCCCCGGTGCGTGGCAACTCAGTTGACGTACACCCATTAGTGCTTCTCGCCCGCGACACGTCCGAGTTCAGCCTTGAGCCGCATGGCTTCGTTCGAATCCGCTAGGGCCTCAAGCAAATCGCCCATTTGGCCTTCCATCACGCGATCAAGGCTATAGAGCGTTAGGTTGATGCGATGATCTGTCATCCGATTCTGCGGAAAATTGTAGGTCCGAATCCGCTCGCTACGGTCGCCTGAGCCGATCATGACGCGCCGGGCACTGCCCATGCGCTCCTCTTCCTTGGTCCGGGACAAGTCCAGAAGCTTGCTCCGGAGCGTCGCCATGCACTTTTCTTTGTTGCTATGCTGGGATCGCTCTTCCTGACACGCCACCACGATGCCCGATGGCATGTGTGTGATACGGACGGCGGAATCCGTCTTGTTCACATGCTGACCGCCAGCACCGCCGGCTCGGTAAAAATCAAAGCGAAGATCTTCTGGATTGATGACCAGCTCGTCCTCCTCCTCAGCCTGCGGGAAAACCGCAACCGTAGCGGCAGAAGTATGGATGCGGCCCTGCGATTCCGTCTCGGGAACGCGCTGCACACGATGCCCACCGCCTTCGTAGCGGAGAACGGAATAAGCTCCTTCGCCCTCGACGAGAAACACGATTTCTTTGTAGCCGCCCATTTCCCCGGGACTGGCGTCCACAGGCGTCGTCTTCCAGCCATGCACTTCCGCATAGCGACAATACATCCGATAGAGATCACCGGCGAAGATCGCCGCCTCATCCCCACCCGTCCCCGCGCGGATTTCGAGCATGGCATTACGATGCCAGTCCGGATCCGGCGGCATTAGGGCTGTCGAGAGTGCTTTCTCGGCTTTCGGGAGTGCTGCCTGCGCTTCCGAGAGTTCTGCCTGCGCCAACTCGCGGAACTCACGATCCGATGCTGGATCGTCAACAATGTGGCGAGCCCCGTCGATTGTAGCGACGAGCTTAAAGTAGCAGGTAGCCCGCGCCTCCAGCTTTTTCAATGACGAATGCTCAAGCGCGAAGCCCTTATACCGCTTTTGATCCGCAGCAATGGAGGGATCGGACAACGCCTGCTCCACCGCGCTGAGGCGGTTTAAGATCTTCTCGACTTGTAATTTTTCGATCATGCGCTATAAAAAAACACCGCAGAAGCCGGGCAAGCCCAGACTCCTGCGGATCGATTGCGATTTTGTCTTGCTACTTCGTCTTGCTCGCGTAGCGGCGCTTGAAGGAGTCGATGCGTCCTTCCGTGTCAATAAAGGTCTGCTGCCCCGTAAAATACGGATGGCATGCGGAACAGGTATTGACGGTCATGGTCTTGACAGTTGAATTCGTATGGAAAACATTGCCGCAAGCGCACGTGACGGTTCCAGTACCATAGTTAGGATGGGTATTCTTTTTCATTTTCGAAAATTCCTTTACTTGATTGCAGTCTTGGCCTGCTCAACAAGTCCCGCGAATCCAATGGGATCTGCGATGGCGATCTCAGAAAGGGCCTTGCGGTTGAGTTTGATTCCAGCCTTGGTCAGTCCTTCGATGAAACGGCTATACGTGATGCCGTTTGCACGCGCGGCTGCATTGATTCTGATGATCCAAAGTCCGCGGAAGTCACGTTTGCGTAGCTTGCGGTGCTCGGTGGCCATGACCATGGCGCGATCCACGGCCTCGGTGGCCTGGCGGAAAAGTTTGCTGCGATTGCCGCGGAAACCCTTGGCCAGCTCGAGACGACGACGACGACGCTCTCTAGACGCTGGTGCGTTAGTTGCTCTTGACATTGATAATCTCCTCTAAATTGTTGTTAACGTTTCGCTCGCAAGTTAGGATGCAAGCAATTTCTTGACGCGCTTCTGCTCCGGAGCCGACAGAGTCGACATGCCGCGGAGATTGCGTTTACGTTTACGCGACTTGCAACTTGACAAATGTCGGTTGCAGGCGCGAGAGGAGAGAACCTTCCCGGTCGCGGTGATCTTGCAGCGCTTGGATGCGCCTTTGTGTGTCTTCTTCTTAGGCATTAGTAACCCCGTTGCGGCGTAGGCTGTTTCAAACCCGCGCCTGTTGTTGTTGTTGCGATACTCCTCCGAGATGCACAGACCTTCCGACAAGGCTATTTCACAACGTCGTTCGCGTTCTTTTAGTCCTCTGTTCGCTTCCTGGACACACGGAGTATCGGTGTCTGCCGAACTTTCGCTCGGCCGGCTGCAGGGAAGAATGAAAACGTCGTCGTCGGAAAAACTGGTGGAGCGAATGAGATTCGAACTCACGACCCCTACGTTGCGAACGTAATGCTCTACCAACTGAGCTACCGCCCCAGCATCTCTGACTTGTAAAAACAGTTGCCTAAATTACCATTTCCCTCGCCTGAACTCAAGAGGATTTTTTTATGGATTTACTTTTTTTAAAAAGCGGCTCTTTTCTCATTGACTTACCTACCCATTTTATGGTTATATTTGACGCATTCCCCGGGCGATTAGCTCAGTTGGTTAGAGCATTACCTTCACACGGTAGGGGTCACTGGTTCGAGTCCAGTATCGCCCACCAGTTTTTATGTAGACGCGGCGTCCGCGCCGCGTTTCTGATGTAGACGCGGCGTCCCCGCCGCGTGTGGACGAGCAGACGCTCATCCCTACCCTTCTCCCCAGAGAGAGGACAATGGACTATAGACTATAGACCATCAGGGACTCTCGCCCTATAGCCGCGACCAGTGATCGCGGAAACAAAACGCAGCGAGGACGCCGCGTCTACAAAAGGCCCATGACTCATGACTCATACGAGGTTGCCGCTCCTTCGATCGCGGCAAGATGGCGACTTGCCGAGACGGCTGCGCCCCACCAAAGGAGCGGGGTTTTTCCAACCCCCGTCGTGTCGGGGACAGGAATGTCCCCGCTCCGTTGTGTCAAACTAGCAACTAGCCACTAGCGACTAGCGACTTCTCTTTGAGCGTAAAGCTCAAAGAGATGCGCAACGCGGTCGGTGTCGCTGGTGAAGGGGCGGCCGTAGAGTTTATCGACAAGGGCATCGAGCTTGGTGTGCGCCTTGGAAAG
>JBBQIY010000230.1:0-4160 GCA_038325415.1 Kiritimatiellia bacterium | reverse complement strand
CAGAACAGTAGGATTGTAGCTACAGGTTGTACAAACGCCCATACAATACCAAAATATGAACCCGCAAAGCGCGCACGGAAGTCATTCCGAGCCAGTTCCCATACGAGGATGGCGACTTTCTGGACTTTTAGAATCCCTGTCGCTTCTGTTGGTCGGGTGGATAGGTTGTCCATAAAGTTGTTATATCAGAGGGGTGGCAAGGCGCAAGGCGTATCAATAGAATATGAAATAAAATCGAAGAAATTTTACATTAAAACTACCGATAAGGCAATGTCGATTACAGTCCTGTTCGGTTTTCGCGGTATTTTGCTGGTGTGACGCCTTCTGTTTTTTTGAAGGCGTTCCAGAAATTTGAGGCTTCCGCCCGTCCTGACATCGTGGCAATGTCTTTGATGGGGATGGCGGTTTCCGCGAGAAGACGGCAGATCTCCTGGTGGCGTCGGCGCTTCCATTCGGTTGCAGGCGGGGTGCTGAGGGTCGCATTGAATCGCATCTCCAAACTCCGTTTGGATACGCCGCAGGTCTTTGCCAGTGCATCTGTCCCACACGGTGCGAAGAGATGTGCAACCATGTACGCGATAGCCTTGTTGACTGCTGGATCAGAATATCGAAAGGAGGCCGAGGATTCGCGTACGATAATTCGGGTCGGAGGAATCCATTCGGATGGATGATGGCGTTTTGGATTCTCGATCATGTCGATCAGCATGGCGGCCGCGCGGAGTCCGATCTCACGTTCGGGTAGCACAATGCTACTGAGCGTACAGGGCGAGAGGACAGAGTCGAGCATCGAGTCGCCAATGCCGAGAACACCGATGGACTCTGGAACGCGGCGTCCGGCTTCCGCCAGTGCCCGCACAATTTGTCGTGCGATGAAGTCGGAAGAGCAGAAGCAGCCGGTATGCTCGGGTAACGAGGTGAGCCACTCCTCGAGACCGGTCGACTTCGAGAAGACGGCACCGGCTGGCGGGAGTATCGGGGTGATGCCGCGTGACAGCGATTCTTGGATGAACCCTTCGTACATCATTTTCGATGCAAAAGAAGCCTGTTCGTGTACGATGGCCGTGCTGCTCCACCCGTTTTCGGCGAAGTAGCGCACCGCCATCGCCCCCGTTGCGCGGAAGTCCGCACCGACAGAGGGTATGGAATGAATTTCGGAGATGTTTCCGACGTTGACCATCGGAATGTGATGCGACAGGAGACTCTCAAGCCAGCGATCGCCGAGAAAAGCGCCGACAACGCCGTCCACGCCGCCAATGGAAACCAGATGCGCGAGCGTGTCTGCCTGATTGTAGTGAAGCGGAACGATGCGTACGTCGGAGAACCCTGCGAGCTTTTCCTGGACGCCCGAGAGAATTCGTAAAGAACTGGAAAGATCGGAATCCATTAAAACGCTAATAGTTTTCATTGGTTTGCGCTAAATTATAATACATTATTTCGCTTTTACTCAATGCAAAACTTCGTTCTTGGGGGTAATATTAAAGGCAATTCAATTTTAACAGGAGTGGAGATGAAAAAAGCGCTGATCACGGGTATTACGGGGCAGGATGGATCCTATCTTGCCGAACTTCTCCTTGCCAAGGGTTATGAGGTTCACGGGATCATCAGGCGGTCGTCCAGCTTTAATACGCAACGAATTGATCATCTGTATCAAGATCCGCACATCATGGGGGTTCGTCTTTTTCTCCATTATGGCGATCTGGCGGATTCCGTTCGCCTTACCAAGCTCCTCTACGAGCTTCGCCCGGACGAGATCTACCATCTAGGAGCCCAGAGCCATGTGCGTGTTTCCTTCGACATCCCGGAATACACAGCGGATGTTACGGGCGTGGGTACGGTGCGCATTCTTGATGCGGTTCGCGAGGCAGGCATCGGCCACGGCGTTCGCTTTTATCAAGCGTCGTCATCAGAACTTTACGGCCAAGCGATGGAAGTTCCTCAGACCGAATCCACGCCGTTTCATCCACGTTCGCCTTATGCGTGTGCAAAACTCTACGCCTATTGGATTACGCGCAATTATCGTGAGGCCTACGAAATGCATGCCTCGAATGGGATACTCTTCAATCACGAGTCCCCGCGGCGCGGTCCGACCTTCGTGACGCGCAAGATCACGATGGCGGCGGCGCGCATCAAGCTCGGGCTTCAAAGCGAGTTATTTCTCGGCAATTTAGACGCCAAACGCGACTGGGGTTTTGCAGGCGATTATGTTGACGCGATGTGGCGAATTTTGCAGCAGGATAACCCAGACGACTACGTCATCGCCACAGGCGACTCGCATACGGTTCGGGAGTTTTGTGAAGAGGCGTTCGCGTTGCTCGATTTGGATTGGAGTGAGTTTGTACGCTATGACCCGCGGTATGAACGGCCTACGGAAGTCGATTCACTGGTCGGCGATGCGTCGAAAGCAAAGAAAGTGCTGGGCTGGGAGCCGAAGGTAACGTTTAAGGAACTCGTTCGGATGATGGTCGAGGCCGATTTGGTTGAGGCGCGTCAACAACGCGCCATGTTGGAGCAACGGTAGGGGCACGGCATGCCGTGCCCGTATGGAAAAATTGTAGGGGCACGGCATGCCGTGCCCGAAAAGGTAAGCAATGAGCAATACATTTGATAAGACATTAGTTTTGGGATATCGCGGCATGGTGGGGTCGGCAATCGTGCGCCGGATGAAGGAGGGTGGACTCCCCGAGCCCGTGTGTGCAGGCCGCGCAGAGGTTGATTGCTTGAATCAGGCTGCCGTTCGGGCGTACATCGCTGAGGTCGAACCGACCTCAGTCATTGTCGCCGCTGCGAAAGTCGGCGGTATCGAGGCGAACCGCACACAGATGGCGGAATTTTTGTACGAGAACCTCATGCTGGCATCCAACGTCATTGAGGCGTCCTATCGGCTTGGCGTTCCGCGCGTGACGTTTCTGGGTAGCTCGTGCATTTATCCTCGCATGGCAGAACAGCCGATTCGCGAGGATTCGCTTCTCTCCGGAACGCTTGAACCGTCGAACGAAGGCTATGCCATTGCAAAAATTGCGGGCATGAAACTCTGCCAATACTATCGGCGACAATACGGGCTTTGTTACCATTCGGTCATGCCGACGAATCTCTACGGTCCAGGCGACAGCTATCACCCGAAGCATTCCCATGTGTTGCCAGCACTGATTCGAAAATTTGAAGAGGCGAGGGTAGCGAATGCGAAAACCGTTTCGCTCTGGGGTACGGGGTCAGCCTTGCGTGAATTCCTGCATGTTGATGATCTGGCGGATGCTGTACTGTTCACGATGGGACTCGACAATCCGCCCGATTGGGTGAACGTCGGGTCGGGCGAGGAAGTGTCGATCCGCCAGCTTGCCGAGATGGTGCGTGAGGTCGTCGGTGTCGACTGCGAAATTGAATGGGATCCCACGAAGCCGGATGGGACCCCACGTAAATTTCTCGACTGTTCGCTGCTCAGAAATCTTGGCTGGAAGGCCAACATCATGCTTAAAGAAGGTCTTTCCCGCACGATCGGAGCCTATCGTCGCGAAGGCAGCGAAGGCACGCGGCGGGATCAATAAGCGAGTCGAGAGTGGGTGAATTGGCTAGCCTTAGCACCTAGTAGTCCGTGCCGTAAGTTCTGCTATGCTTTTCGGCAATTCATGTTCATGACGCTACGGTTTTACGCTCCTGTCCATCTAGTTGCTGAACGGAACGCCTGAAGGCGGCTAAGATCTTCTGGGCTTTCTTCTTCTTTCGTCTGGGGTGCTCATCGTGTTCGATGAGATGGGCAATGACCGCGTCTTTCTGCTTAGCAGTGGCAACGAGTTGTCCATGACGTAGTGGAGAGGTTCGGAGGCTGGCGCACGGGCAACTTGCCGTCGGAACACATCAAGGAAAGTGGACGTTTCATGGTTCGAGAGGCACTCGGCGTAGATCTTTCCATCGGCGTGGTTCAAGAACGCGAAAACATCCACAGTCCCGTTCCTGATGTACTCGAATTCCTCAAGCCGCATCTTCATTTCATTCGTTTGCAGGTCAGGCGCAAGCCGTTTGAGGATCTGGATGCCAGGGCACTCATCAAAGAAATATAGATTGGAGGGGGGGGCTCTGTACAACGCAAGCAGGTGTTCCATTTTCGGGAAGAAATCAGGATCGGTAATTTGCAGGAAGTAGATGGACAGATGTGGCTTCAGGCT
>JBBQIY010000229.1:0-4179 GCA_038325415.1 Kiritimatiellia bacterium | reverse complement strand
TCGGTTGAGACCAGCCCAACGAGCGGGAAAAAGCTGTCGCTCGGCTATATTTGTGGCGAACTGCAGGTATCCATGGTGAAGCGGCCTGTCAAACAATTGGCCTATTGAAACATCGAGCGGCAGCAGTTGGCCGGGAGTGTGAGTTCCCATCCGTTCCCGTAAACTGCCTTTCATCAAATCAGTAGTCTCCGCCAAAGACGGCTTTGTGGCAAAATGTCGAATGCGTACTCTCGGCCACGAGGAGACGTTCGAGCATTCATGAAAGCCGCCAGATGAACGTCCGCTGCACTTTGAATACTGCCGAAGGGGAAATTCCGGCTTCTCGGCCTGATCTGCCGTTTGACCGGTTGGCCATCGCGGTCAGCAATGCATCGGTAAGCTGCCCCTCGGTGGCAAGTCGTGCTGGGAGACTGCCATTCGATCTGGCGAATTCACACGCACAACCCTTAGCAGCCCCCCAGACTTTATTGAAGCAGACAGTCAGACTAATTCCCGGAGAAGCTTAAATATTAAAGTTCTAACAATGTAACCACCTCTTGTGTACGTGCCATTCGTTAGGCAGTAAATTCGGTTTAATTATTCCTATTGTGCATAAACAGTAGGTGGTGACATACTAACCACATAGATACTTGGGTTAATCGTTTCAGAACGTTCGGGCGACTGGCGGAAGAAAGGTTCTTGGTGATTCCGGCGCAAATCACTGGACGGAAGCGCTTCGCGGCCATAAAAGAACGACACGAAGTACCAACAGATGTTCTAGCATCCGGTGAATAAAAAGGGCGAGTCTCTCGAAAATGAAATCTCTCTGGGCTCGAAAGTGGCTAGTAGCAGCTCTCATCACGGCTAATGCCGTGCTCATCGCGCTCGTCGCTATCGGGCTCAAACAGCTGTATGAGAGGACTAACCGCGAGGCTGAGATACTCTGCCAGAACATCGCTTTGGCAGTGGATCTTCATTTGAGCAATGAAATCAGAAAAATCGACCTGTCCCTCCAAACCGTGGTCGCCGAACTTGAGCACCATCTCCGGGGAAGCGAAACCGAACGCAATCAGCTCGTAGGCGCCTTGATCGCACGACAAAAGGCAGCGTTGCCGGAAGCCGAAGCGTGGAGTGTCACCGACTCGGAAGGGAAAATCCGCTTCCATGAAGGTAACGGGGTATTGCCGCCATTCGCTGCAGCTGATCGCGATTATTTTCGCGATCTCAAATCCGGCCGAATTACCGGTCTGGTAGTTTCCAAATCGCTCAAAAGTCGATTGACCGGGAATTGGGTGGTAGTGCTCGCGCGTGCGATCCGTGACTCGGAGGGCCGGTTTAACGGGGTCGTTGTCGTGCCCTTGCCGGTGAAAAGCCTCAACCAGATGCTGTCCGGTTTTGAATTGGGGCGGAGAGGTGTCATTAGCCTGCGAGACACAGACCTGGGTTTGATTACCCGCTTTCCGGAGCGCCAAGGCCAGTATCAGGCGTCGATTGGTGATACACGCGTTTCCCAGACGTTACGCGAACGGGTCGCAGCGGGACAAACGCAAGCCACCTACCATGCCGTTGCACCATTCGATAATCTCGAACGAATTTTTAATTTCCGTACGTTGAGTAACGCTCCGATTCACGTCTTGGCCGGCATATCGAAAGAGGATTTTCTTGAAGAATGGCGGAACACCGCGTGGCAGATATCCGGTGTTTTTTTCTTCCTTCTGGTTACCTGTAACGCGGCGGTTGTGCTGTTCTATCGAGAATGGCGGCTGCAGAAGCAAAGTGCCTGCGCCTTACAAGAGGGCAACGCTCGACTCGAAACATCGTTACAGCACTTGCGCGAACGTGATGACGCACTGGTGGCGGCGCAACAAGTGGGCATGTTGGGGACCTATACGCTGGAAATTGCCACACAGAAGTGGGCGTGCTCAGAACAACTGCGCACCATTTTCGGTGTTGATGCGGGATACCCGCACACCATCGAAGGTTGGCAACAATTGATGTGTTCCGACGACCGCACTAGGATGATTCGGCATTTTTCGACCGAGGTTGTTGAGAAGCGGGGTGTCTTCGATCAGGAATACCGCATTGTCCGCCCTTGCGACGGGCAGATCGTGTGGGTGCATGGCCTGGGGCGCCTGGATTTCGACCCCACAGGACAGCCGTTGCGCATGAGCGGCACCATTCAAGACATCACTGAGCGTAAGCTAGCTGAGGAGGCGTTGCGATTAAGCGAGGAGCGTTACCGAGCCACATTCCAGACAAGCTTGGATGTTATCAGTCTCAGCCATCTGAGCGATGGAAAGTATATTGACGTTAATCAAGCCTTCCTCGACGTTATGGGCTATGACCGCAGCGAAATCAATGGTCGCACAGCACTTGAGCTTGGGATTTGGGAGAATCCGATTGAACGGCAACATTTCGTAAGAGTTTTGGAAAGGGACTCGAAATTACAGAATCTTGAGGCTCGTTTCAGAAGGAAGAATGG
The DNA here is from genome assembly GCA_038325415.1 of Kiritimatiellia bacterium. Taxonomy (GTDB): domain Bacteria; phylum Verrucomicrobiota; class Kiritimatiellia; order RFP12; family UBA3636; genus JBBQIY01. Next base: position 1,718 of record JBBQIY010000229.1, on the reverse strand, counting down.
GAACGTATTCTGGGGGCTATTTTCAGCGGTGGAGATTCGCCTCGAAGAGGTTCCCTGCGTCCTTTTCGTTATACGGGACATCACCGAGAAAAAACAGGCCGAAGAAAAAATTAATAACCTAGTCTTCTTTGACCAACTGACCGGGCTACCCAATCGCGATCTCTTGCATGACCGCCTTAACCAGACTCTGGCGGCCAGTTCGCGCAGTGGTCGCTATGGAGCGGTGCTTTGTATCAATCTGGATGGTTTCAAGAAGCTCAACGATACTCTGGGGGCAAGCACGGGTGACGTTGTACTTCAATCCGTCGCCCAACGTCTCGCCGAACGTGTTCGTGCTGACGATACGGTATCCCGGTTTGGCGGGGATGAATTTATTGTGGTGCTCAAGAATTTAGGCACGAATGAAAGCGAGGCGGCAAAGCTCGCCGAAGTCGTCAGCGAGAACATGCTGTCTTGCCTTGACCAGGGCTTTGATCTGAATAATGAGATTCACTACATCAAGGCCAGTGTTGGGGCGACCATCTTCTTGGGGAACCAGTCTGAGAGCGACACGCTTTTGAAACAGGCCGACTTCGCCATGACCCGAGCAAAAAGCGAAGGGGGCGGGATTTTACGATTCTTTGATCCTGCCATGGAAGTCGCAGTAATGGAGCGGGTTAGTCTGGAAAAAGACTTACGCCAAGCTATTATTGAGAAACAGTTTATTCTTCATTATCAAGGTCAGGTTTTAGGAAGCCGTGTGGTGGGGGCAGAGGTTCTCCTTCGCTGGCAGCATCCAATACGTGGATTTGTCTCACCAGCCGATTTCATCCCGCTCGCTGAGGAAACGGGATTGATTCTTCCCCTGGGTCAGTGGGTGCTCGAAACCGCTTGTGCACAATTGGCGGTATGGCAGACTCAATCCGCCATGGCGCATCTCACCATTGCGGTCAATGTGAGTGCTCGTCAGTTTCACCAAGCCGATTTTGTGGATCAGGTCATGACAGCACTGAATCATACTCGGGCAAATCCGGAACGCTTAAAACTTGAACTTACGGAAAGCTTGCTGATATCTGATGTGGAGGAGGTGATCAAGAAGATGTATGCCCTCAAGGGAAAAGGCGTGGGTTTCTCGCTCGATGATTTTGGTACAGGCTATTCGTCGCTTTCCTATCTGAAGCGCTTGCCTTTGGATCAGTTGAAAATCGACCAGTCGTTTATTCGTGACGTTCTCGTTGACACGAACGATGCTTCGATTGCCAGAACGATTATTTCTCTTGGGCAGAATCTGGGATTGAACGTCATCGCTGAAGGCGTTGAAACGGAGGAGCAGCGTGATTTCCTCTGCAAAGAAGGATGTCTGTCCTATCAGGGGTATTTTATTAGCCGACCACTCCCTGTCCAAGGATTTGAACAGTTCGCCCAGCAAGAAGCAATGCGTTAACGGGCGTGTGCCCGTTCAGCGATCTGAAGTTGACGGTTCGGTTCGAAGCGCCACCATCAGCTTTGGTCGAAGACTTGGCAGTGAATAGCCACCTGGAACGTCTGCTGTATTCTGTTAACTGCCGTTACCCTCAGACAACTCGATCGGCGGCTCGGGGTCGGAAGGGTGAGTAGCGGTTTTGGATAATCGGCCGTTCAGCTCTGTTTCTCTAAGAATTTAAGCGAACGTCGGCAATGCGCGGCGAAGCTGCCTTTCGGGCAACACGCCGCCAAAGGCCGGTCAGACCGAAATTTGG
>JBBQIY010000228.1:0-4208 GCA_038325415.1 Kiritimatiellia bacterium | reverse complement strand
GACAAAATAATTCATGTCCCTGTTCTTGCGACACCATAGAAGAATGGCGAAACTGTGCGTAACATGTTGAGAATCAATGCTGTATTCTGACTCCTGACTTCTGGGTTCTGGGTGGGATTCAACTAAATTGAATCCCACCCGTGGTGCGCTCTCGTTTGGACGGGAATCTGGTTCCTATCGGGAATTGTCACCTTCACGCGCATGGATTTGATGGAGATTTACGAGAAGATGAATATGCCAGCGAAAACACTCGCGATCATGAAGCAGACTTCGCTTCCCAGTACCAACAGCATGCTTTTTATAACCTCTATCTCTTTTGTAGCCTATTTGCTTTATCTTCTTTGTGTCAGAAAATTCTTCGTGGCGAAAACAGGCGAGCCTCTTTTGAGCAAGAGCGATAGCTTAGGATGGCAAGGCGGGGACGAGCCCCAGTAGCCAAGTTCGGTGAACGCGGAAGCGTCCGCTGTCACCTGAACCCTTGCTCCTCTGCCCGTCAAACTATTTTGACGCGAACCCCACCAATTTTCGCCAATTTCCGTACGAATTTTTATGCTTTCAAAAATGGCAAAAAAGCTCTATACTTGTGACCCCATATAGCAGAGGGAGTTTACTCTTTGTTTGAAGGATTTATAAAACAACACACCCCGAAGGACAAAAATATGGATATGAGCATCCTGAAGAATAAAGATCTGAAGCAATGGCTGCAGGGCTGGATCGACCTCTGCACTCCAGATGAGGTTATTTTCTGCGATGGATCGAAGGCGCAGTATGACAAAGTCGCAAACGAGCTGGTCAATGCTGGCACGTTCATCAAGCTGAACGAGAAGAAAAAGCCGAACAGCTACGCCGTTCGTTCAGACGTGGGCGACGTTGCCCGTGTTGAAGAGCGCACGTTCATCTGTTCGAAGACGAAGGCTGCCGCCGGCCCGACGAACAATTGGTGTGATCCGGTAGAGATGAAGATGATCCTCTGCGGCAAGCAGAATGGTCTCTACAAGGGCTGTATGAAGGGGCGTGCCATGTACGTGATCCCGTTCTCGATGGGTCCTGTGGATTCCCCGATTTCTAAGTATGGCATTGAGCTTACCGATAGCGGCTACGTCGTCTGCAACATGATGATTATGACCCGCGTTTCTGGTAAAATTCTTGATCGCATCGATGAAGGCCGCGAGTTCGTCAAGTGCATCCATTCGGTTGGTGCACCTCTTGAGGCTGGTCAAGCTGACGTCCCATGGCCGTGCAACCCGACCAACAAGTACATCACGCATTTCCCAGACACCCGCGAAATTCTTTCCTTCGGTTCTGGCTACGGCGGCAACGCGCTGCTCGGCAAGAAGTGTTTTGCGCTTCGCATCGCCAGCGTTCAGGCTCGCGACGAGGGATGGCTCGCTGAGCACATGCTCATCCTCAAGCTCACGAATCCGAAGGGCGTTGTCAAGTTCGTCGGCGCGGCATTCCCGTCCGCCTGCGGCAAGACCAACCTCGCCATGATGGAGCCAACCATCAAGGGCTGGACGGTTGAGACGATCGGTGACGATATTGCGTGGATGCAGTTCGACAAGAAGGGTCAGCTCCGCGCGATTAATCCAGAAGCCGGCTTCTTCGGCGTCGCTCCTGGAACCTCGATGGAATCGAATCCGAATGCGATGCGCACGATCAACAAGGGTAACTCCATCTTCACGAACTGCGCGATCACAGACGATGGTGACATCTGCTGGGAGGGTGGCGATGTGATTCCTCAAACTTGCATCGACTGGATTCGCCGTCCCTGGAAGAAGGGCTCGAAGTCCAAGGCAGCCAACCCGAACGCCCGCTTTACGGCCCCTGCGGGACAGTGCCCGGTTATCGCCTCTGAGTGGGAAGACCCCGCTGGTGTGCCGATCAGTGCATTCTTGTTTGGTGGCCGCCGCGCGAGCGTCGTTCCTCTCGTGAACGAAGCGCTGAGCTGGGAACACGGCGTGTTCCTCGGTGCCACGATGGCTTCCGAAAAGACTGCGGCAGCAGCCGGTGTCGTTGGTGAGCTCCGTTTCGATCCGTTCGCTATGCTTCCGTTCTGCGGATACAACATGGGCGAGTATTTCAGCCACTGGCTGAATATCGGCAAGCACGAAGGTGCCAAGCTGCCCAAGATCTACTACGTCAACTGGTTCCGCAAGGCACCGGATGGTCACTGGCTCTGGCCGGGATTCGGCGAAAACAGCCGCGTTCTCAAGTGGATCTTCGAACGTTGCGAAGGCAAAGGAAGCGTCATTTCGACTCCGATCGGGAATCTCCCGAAGGACATCGACTTCGAAGGTCTGAAAATGACCGACGATGACAAGAAGCTCCTGCTCTCCTGCGATATCGAAGGATGGAAGGGTGTCGTCCCAGCGATCAAGAAGCACTTCGAAACCTTTGGTTCAAAGTTGCCTGCGGCTCTTAAGACGCAGCTCAAGGATCTCGAAGACCGCCTCGGCTGAGGCTGATTAGTCACTGGTCACTGGTCACTGGTCATTGGTCATTGGTCATTGGTCACTGGTCACTGGTCACTGGTCACTGGTCACTGGTCACTGGTCACTGGTCACTGGTCATTGGTCATTAGTCATGATTCGCGAGTGGAAAACGCCCGATTTAAGGTTTTCCACTCGCGTTTTTTTGTATCCTTTTTTATAAGTCTTCTAGCCGTTATAGGCCGAGAAGAATTAGACGATTCAACTCGACCAATCGATAAATAACTCAACGCGTATTCAAACTAAAGTATAGGATTTTTTCGTATGAGACCATTACCGTTTGTTGATCTGCCGATTTGGCCCGTAGGCAAGGCTCCGTACATGGTTGCGGGCGACGCCCAGAATCAGGAGCATTTCCTGAAGGAGAATGATGCGGTAGACCGCATTACGGACGTCTCGATTCCTACGCTTACGTTCAGCCCTGCGACAGGTCGTGGACCTCGCCCCGCCGTGCTGATTTGTCCTGGCGGTGGCTACAGCATTCTCGCCTGGAATCACGAAGGCACAGCGATTGCCGCTTGGCTGAACGGGAATGGGATTTCCACGTTCCTGCTCAAGTACCGCTGTCCTGACCGCCGAACGGCGGCAAAGGCCGATGCTGTGCGTGCGATGCGAATCATTCGTTCTCGCGCGAGCGAGCTGAACCTCCTTGAAGACAAAATCGGCATTATGGGCTTCTCTGCTGGTGCGCACCTAGCGGCACGCGTTTGTAATCTTGGAGTCGAACCTGTGTACGATGCCGTCGATCTCGCCGATAGCTACAATCCACGTCCAGACTTTTCGTTGCTGATCTATCCGGCCTACATCAATCGGGATGGATTCGAGACAGATCCTGAACTTGAAATATCGGAGAAGACGCCTCCTGTCTTCATGATTCAAGCAGAGGACGACAAAACGCTCGTTGATAGCAGCCTTGCGTATTTTATCGCGCTGAAGAAGTTTGCGGTGTCTGCAGAGCTGCATTTGTTTTCGCGCGGAGGGCACGGCTATGGGATGTTCCGAACAGGCAACCCTACGGACGCGTGGATGTCGCTTGCCATGCGTTGGTTTGAATCGGATGTGATGAAGTCGCAGACGTGGTGAAGTGGGCGATTCAACACAACAGTGTTGAATCGCATAGAGGGTAAGTGAAATTATGGGTAAGTCGTTGAAAACTAATTTTGGCTATAACTGGGCGCGAATTTTTTCGATTAAGTCTGTCGAGTAAGTGTGCCATTTCGAATACATTTGTAAATCCGCCCCTGAAAGAAAAATGATATCCGTGGCGGATCGTGAATTTGACGACCACAAGATATCGCTGTTCGCAAAGGAGGAGTTGGAAATGCGTATACTAGTAGTCCGTGCCGGAAGTCCCGCCCCATATTATGGCAATTCAATACATTAAGAAAATGCTTGCACTTTACCCTTAAATTTGCTATATTGCCAGTAATCAATCAGATTTATAGCAATAAATGGGTTTAACATCAAGTAGAGGATCGAGTTATGGATTGCCGCAGAATTGAATTTTCACCAGAGAAATCACAGGAACGTATCACGCGAGCTTTGAGGGTGTTTCCTGCTGAGGTCTTGAACAAGATGTTGGCGTTCCGGGAAAAGAACTGCGTATTCCGCTTTCGCACAGGATTGAGGCACGTACGGTTCTGTTGTCGCTGTTGAATGCGAATTTGCTCTCAACAACGGAGGTCGCTACGGCACTGGAATTGAGTTGGGCGCACTGCC
>JBBQIY010000227.1:0-4217 GCA_038325415.1 Kiritimatiellia bacterium | reverse complement strand
ACTATCGAGTGGGCTCAGGATGTGACTGCGTGCTCCTACGACTTTCCTGCTGCCTTGATCGTAGGCAACGAGCGCTTTGGCCTCGATCCCGAAATCGTCGAGATGGTAGACGCTGCCGTGATTATCCAAGCGCGTGGAACCAAAAATTCCCTCAATGTCGTATCGGCACTGGCGATCGCGGCGCATGCTGTACGGAGGCGATACGACAACAAATGAATAGTGATGCCATCAAAAAACGAGCGGTCGAGATCATGGCCGACACCATCGAGCTCCCCTACGAGCCAGGGTATCGACTCCACCACGGCGAACGGACGGCAACCCTCTGCATGGAGATTGCCGATATCGAAGAACTTACTGTCGACCGCGAAGCCCTCGCACTCGGCGCTCTGATGCACGATATCGGCAAATCTAGTTGCGTCCTAGGCGAATCGCATGGCGTTTGCGGAGCCCGCAGGGTGAAGGAGCTGTTTGCCGATCTGATGACGCCTGACGAACTGGCCAAGGTTGCGGAAATTGTGGAGCATCATTATGAACGCCCCAACAGCAGATGGTTTGCAAACAAAGCGAAGCCCTTGTGGAGCACTGAAATCTTGATCATGCAAGATGCCGATATTCTCGACCACTTCGGCATTCCGGGAATATGGTTATCCATGCACTGGGTTGTGCAGAAAAAATTCTCACCTGCCTTCGCACGTCAAGAATGGTTCGAAGCCCCACGCATGGTGACGTGGCGCGCCGATGCGCGACGCTCACTCAACTATGAAAGCTCTCGCCTCACCCTCGAATTACGCCTCACCGAAATGAACGACTTTTTTCAGCGGCTGGTTTAAGGCTCGATCAAGCCAATTACTAATTACAAATTATTAATTACTAATTTTCCCTGTCTACCCATGTTCAAAAGCTCACCACCCTTTGTGTTGTGGCAAAGTTCACGTTAAATTCTGATAGCGAAAAAAGAACCGTAGATTCAGAGAATTATTCCGAGTCTACCGCCTCGGCGTTACGATCTACAGGCGCTTTTGTTTCACGGAAGGTCTCTCATTGGATATTGGACATTCCTTGTTGGCTGTTGGATATTTTACTTCTCGTATGGAATCGAAAAAGTTCGCGACAAAAAAAATTCAAACTACGCTCGCCTCCCTCCCACACATCAGGGGCTGAAGAATCGGCACGAACGGATAAACCAGCCATGCACAGGTGTTGTCGTACCCACCCCTGGGGCTGTAGGAGGGAAGTATGTGCCGCCTGGCGTTCGATTCGGCTCCGAATCGCGCCACAGCTCCACGAGGGCATACTCAGTCGCCAATGTCGTACCACCCTGCGCACTCGTTGAACCATACTTCGGCGTATACGCATCCGCGCGGATGATCACCGTGTAAGTCTGCCCGCGAGTGGTAAGGCGATCCAGCGCACCGCCAATGAACGTCTCGCGATCCGCGTCCGATAGAGAATTCCCGAAAGCGACAACCGCAGCGAGCACTGGACTCGTATTCGAGGCGATATTGACATTCCCGAGATCAGACACATTTCGGAACATCAACGTTCTCTCAGTTGACGCACCCGACTCTGCCACGTCCAGATAAAAATTTTGAGCGACCACCTTCGCGGAATTGAATGGCAGAAGACTGGTTCCAGCCTCGTTGACCGGCACTCCCGATAAAATAGCCGCCAGCGGCTCGGAATTGTATACAGGCTCCCCATTCTTGATATACGGAATTCCAGACTCCACGATGCGATTGTCGCATTTCACCTTGACCTGAGCATTCAGATTGAGCTTGTTGTAATGCAGAGCGGGCAGATACTCATCGGTTTTCATGCCGTCAATGCCACCTGGATTACTAGGAATGCCAGTTACCGCAGGAATTTCCGCCTCTTTAGGGAATCTTGCCTCATTCAAACTAAAGTAATCGGAGATTCTGTGAAAATCGATTTTCTCCCCTCCAGGAGCAAACGTCGCAAACAGGGACAGCGTTTCCCACGGCCCGATGACCAAGCTCCCGAACTCGCTCATCGACTGGATGGGCTTGTTCGTAATCCTGAAACTCGTCGCTGCGATGTTGTTCAAATCCTCGCCCTTTTCGATGAACATGTTTCCAACTCCGCCCTTCAAGTGCGAGTGATAGACGTCGGGGTAGATCTTAGACGCCCCAGCAAAAGCCTCCAACAGCATCTTCAGGTCTGCAATGGGCGCTCCAGAAATACCAGCAGAAGCACCAATGCTAAATTTATTAAAAACGCCGTCCTTTACGAGAACGTTTTTCGTGGGATAACCATTGATAAATTGACCCGATTTCTCGAGAGCAACGAATTTGTCTGCCAATGCTTTCATCGCCGTATACGGTGCTACTGTTGAGTTATACAACGTTGCATCTTGCTTACTGCACATCAAATTGCAAATCCAGGTCATATAGCCATTCCCCAGAACACCGTCCATTCCCGCCGTATTGTAGGCGAAACGCGGATCCATACAAACGGCCCAGCCCAACTCAGTTCGCTTCGGGTCATCCGCCCCAGTTCTTTCAGTACGAGAAGGGAAATGATAAATGCCAGGAGCGACCCGGATGCGCTGGGCATCGCCAAGAGCAGGCGCGGGAACCTTTTGAACAATTTCGCCATCTTTTTTGACGGTTGCCGTTATGGCTACTTCCATCCGCATCGTCTCTTGATCGGGAAGAGCAGTACCAACAGCATCCGCTTCATGATAGGCCGAAAACTTCGGGTATTGTGCAGTCTTAATTCCAGTGTTGGGATCTGTAGTAACACTTTTGGGATAGCCCCTCACTTTGAAAATCTTTACACTCTGCGCTGCAATTCTCGCACCTGCTCCTCCCGACCCAGACCCGGTACCTTTTAGAAATGGAAGTCCCACGGGTCCCCCGCCAGCGTCAACCGTACGCCAAAATCCTCCCTGTGCAGGCTGAGGCCATAGGGTTGGAAATACCGGTAGTCTCGGAGGGATAGCATTGACGGCGTTTGCCAATTCATACTCCATATCAAGGCTACACCCACTAACATTCGGCGTGGCGCTGAAATCATAGGCATCGCACCCGATTTCCATCGTCACCGTCCATTCCTTATACCACTGCATAGGATCGGCAGCGGTTTGGTTGGGGGGTGGCCCAGGATCGGAAGGATCTGGCACGATGGTTAACTGAGCAAAAGCCTGATTCACCATCGGCACGGATTCCGTGCAAGGATAGTTGAGGGGATCGCCTGGCGTAGGAAGCCAAATGCCGCCACTCGATTTGCTGTCTTCGTCCATGTAGTCGACAAGTGCCTGCGTGGCGAGTTCGGCACGCTTCAGCACGGGCAAAGGGGCAACGGAAAGCTTAACCGCCGTCCCGTTATTTTCGCTTTTAAAAAGACGTTCGAATTTCTTCAAAGCGAGCTTGGCGTATGCCGTTTTCTTCGCATCGGTAAAAGTCGTTTTTCTCGTATCACGGGGGATGAACAGCTTCATCTTCCCGTCGGGGTCAGCCTCATCGAGGGACATCGAGAACGTGTTAAAGAGATCGGGCGTAAAAACATCATCAGCTTCGAGATCGTTGCTACCGTTATCATCAGAGTCGTATCGGGTATTGACCATGAACGTGCGCCACATTTCAGCGTAGGAAGAAAACCCGCCGATGTTGTCTCGTTTTGTAATGTAGTTGGGATCTCCCTTAACGATCTTTTTCATGTACTTCATGAACGAGGTTTCGTTGATTGCGGCGCTTTGGGCGGCAGGAGTGCCGTTCGTCGTCGGCCCGTAATTCATGTCCAGCAGACCCGTGGTATTGAACGCGAGGAACGCATACCGAGCGATGATCATATCGTTTTTCGGTCCGTATTGCGTTGTCGCGTCGCTAGCACCGATGCCTGAAAAGACGGACACCCAGTCGACCTTCGCATTCTTCGCCAACGCAAGTTGTGAGGGCGAGAGGTGGCGGCTGATTTCATCCGTCAACAAGCGAGCGTTGTCCTTTCTCTGATTCTTGGGATCAGTCATCTGAACGTTTTGCCAGAACTGCGTGTTGACAACGGAGTTGTTCCAAGAGCTAATATAAGGTGGATCCCATTCGGGAACGGGCCAGTTGTTGGTTGGATTGACGAACGACTGATCGATAGCCGCCATGACGCGCGAAATGGCCGTCTGGCTCGTCTGCCGTGCCGTCAGCGCGTGCTTGAGGTTGGTCATGCCCGAACGTTCGGTGCGCATGAAAACGGAAAACGCGACG
>JBBQIY010000226.1:0-4218 GCA_038325415.1 Kiritimatiellia bacterium | reverse complement strand
AGTTAAGTTGTTAATTTATCCATGTACATACCTGAGTTTTCTTTTTTAGTCGCATCCTCCGGACCTGTCCAGGCAATTCGTGCTATTCTCCCCGTCCTGGCTCTAGCCTTCTATTGCCTCGCCGTAGAAATTATACTAAATAAATTCGATCGCACTTTTTCGCAAAGTTGGTGGTTTTTCTTCTCGACAATCGTCCTCACGGTCAGCGATTTGGCGTGGGAAAGCTGGACGGCTAGCACGCCCATGGCGGACATCATCGTTTATGCTGAAAATGCCTCACAACTTATTTTCTCTGTCTTCGCCTTTCTCTTCGTGGTCTGCCTCTTGATTATCTGGATGGTGGCTTCGGGGGTGAGACAGATTACCATCGAGGCTGCAGGAAGCGGTTGGGGATGGGCTCTGCTGCGTATTTCTCCGCTCGTCCCGTTCGTCTGGATTGCGACAAACACCTTTATTAAAGGCAATACCTTGGTCGGCACCTCCGGCTTCCTTAATCTGATCAAATTGTAACACCCGGAGTAACTCGATGCGCAAGCCGGCACCTTATCCAAAAGCCAGAAGCAGTCGCACCGCCACGAAACGCGGCTCAACAAAAATGAACACCCACGACAGACTTCTCGCCTTTGCCTCGGAACAATTCGCAGAAAACGGCTTTCGCAACACGAGAACTCAAGATATCTGCAAGGTCGCAACGGCAAACGCCGCCGCCGTCAACTATCATTTCGGAGGCAAAGAAGGGCTCTACCGAGCCGTGTGGGACTATGCTATGGAAAACGCCATCGAGGAGTCGGCGGGCATCGACCTCTCCACCGACAGGGATCGCGAATGGCTGTACCACTACCTGCGCGTCTGCGTGCTTTCCGTTTTCGACACAGGCCCGAGTAGCATTCTGCGACGGCTCATTGCAAACGAAATCAACGATCCCTCTCCCATCTCCGAAGAAGTCCTTTCCGAACACCTCGCCCCCCGGATTCAGGAACTTGAAACGCGCCTGCGCCGAATGATGGGCGCGAATGTTACGGATTTTCAGGTCGGGTGCTGCATCTTGGCGATCCACAGCCAGTTCAGCGCACTCACCATCAACCGGAGCGCGCGACGAAATCTTTTCCGTAACGACAAACCTAGCGCGGAGGAAGCTGAACATTTCACCCGCGAAATCTGTGCGTTTGTGATGGGCGGCATACGCGCCATACGCGGCGTCCCGGTCGCAGCCCGCCGCACACGAGCATCAGAAACCTCCAGAGACGAGCCTGAAAATGGTTGAGATGATCCATCCCAACCCTCCCGATGTGAACGATGTGACCGCCCTAGCTAACGCAGCAGAGGGTCGGCGCGTGGTTCTGGGCCACGACTGGCTCACCGGCATGCGGGGCGGCGAACGCGTGTTCGAATACTTCTGCCGCGCCTTCCCTTCTGCATCCATCTCGACACTGATCTACAATCGCGAGGCGATTTCAGACGTTATCCAATCGCACCGCGTCAATACTTCCTTTCTCAATAAAATTCCGGACGTCAACCGCCACTACCGCAACTTGCTACCCCTGATGCCGCTTGCCGCACGAACGCTCAAAGTTGACAATGCCGATCTCTTGCTCACGACAAGCCACTGTGTGGCAAAAAGCTTCCGGAAACCCGCAGGAGCAAAACACGTCTGCGTCTGCTTTACGCCGATGCGATACGCGTGGACTTTCTTCGACGAATATTTTGGAAGTTCGCCGATCAAAGCCGCACTCGCCAAGCCTCTGCTTAGACTGCTTCGCAGGTGGGATAAGAAAACATCTGCCGACGTAGATCTGTTCGTCGCGATAAGCCAACATGTGGCCGATCGTATCCAGCGCTTCTATGGCAGAGAATCAGAAATCGTCTACCCACCCGTGGACACCGCGCGCTGCACGCCTTCTCCCGACGGGAAATGCAGTGGGGACTACGATCTCATTGTTTCCGCACTCGTCCCCTATAAACGGGTCGACCTCGCCGTTGACCTTTATTCCAAAAAAGACTGGCCCTTAAAAGTCGTGGGCGTTGGCGGTATGCTGGAAAACCTCAAGCACCGCGCGGGCTCCTCTGTCACCATCCTCGGCGGACTCCCTGATGATGAGGTATTGAACCTCTACCGAAACTGCCGTATGTTAATCTTCCCGGGGGAAGAAGACTATGGAATCGTTCCGCTCGAAGCTCAGGCATGTGGACGCCCCGTTGTTGCCTATGCCAAAGGCGGTGCGCTAGAAACCGTTGCTGATGGCGTTTCTGGCGTGTTCTTCAACGAACAGAGCCTTGAAAGCCTTGAAGATGCCATTGTGCGATGCGCCAGCACCACATTTTCGCCTGAAGCCATACGCCGTCACGCAGAGCTTTTCGGCCCTGAACAGTTCATCAACGGCATGGCGAGATGCATAGCGAAGGTGTTGGGATGAAGAACCGTCTTGATGAACTCCTTGTTTCGAGGGGACTTGCTGACAGCAGAACGGTGGCACAGCGTCTCGTAATGGAAGGCAAAGTGCGTGTCAAAGACTGCCCAACCCCCAAGTCTGGCAACAAATACGATGCCGATATCGAAATCGAAGTCATGGGAAATGATCGGTTTGTCAGCCGAGGCGGCGAGAAGCTCGAAGGTGCCTTCAACTCGTTTGGATTCAGCGTCGAAGGCCTCTTGTGTCTCGATGTCGGTGCTTCCACGGGTGGGTTTACCGATTGCCTTTTACAACACGGGGCGGCAAAAGTTGCGTCGGTCGACGTGGGCCACGACCAATTTCACCCCAGACTGCGCGCCGATCCACGCGTCACGGTGATCGAAAAGTTCAATGCACGAAATATGACGTCTGCCGATTTACCCTTCATCCCCGCTTTTGCGGTCTGCGATGTCTCTTTCATTTCTTTGCGGTTGATCCTCCCCCCCATGATGGCGGTTCTCACACCCGGCGGAGGCATCGTGACCCTCATCAAGCCGCAATTCGAAGCGGGACGCGAGCAAGTTGGCAAAGGCGGCGTGGTGCGGGACGAGGCGGTTCGATTACAAGTTGTCGAATCTATTCGCTGTTTTGGCATTGGAATCGGGCTTAATTGGATCGGCGTCTCAACCTCCCCGATAACCGGACCCAAGGGCAATGTGGAGTTTACGGCATACTGGGAAAAGCCTTTTTAAACGCTTTACCGCGCAAAAGATACTTTATTTGTATTTTATTCGAATTTAATTCGTTTTTGGTGTTGACATTGAGACCAAAACTACCTTATATTAGCGAGGTAAGGGTTCTTGTGCCTCATGGCATAAATGAACTTTCAAACCAAAAACAACAACTAGGAGACTAGCATGAAATTAGCAAAAACAGCAAAAGCAGTCGCGATCGCGGTTGCGGTAGGCATGTCATCGCAAGTCATGGCTGCCAGCACGAATCTGTGGTGGAGCTTTGATTTTAACGGCCTCGGCTCAGTAGCAGCCCTGACAAACGCGTCCTACTCGGATATCGGCCAATGGTCGACCAAGACAGGCGATGAATCAACCGTCGGAACAAATCCAGCAGACTCTTCAGCTACCCTCAAGCTCGACACGCAAGGCAACAATCTCACCTGGACGCCGAATGTGGCTTCCACTTCGACGGTTGTTCTCGTCGATGCAGACATCTATCTCGTCGGATCCGACACCGCCCCTACTGGCTTCGACGCAGTGCCAGCCACCCCAGTTCAGACGGCCGTTTACCTCAAGAACTACCTCAACGCCACAAACGCAGTAACCAACTCGGTTCTTTGCGCGTATGTTGGTGACTCGGGTACAAACAAATGGATCCAGCTACAAGGCGTTTCGATGGTCGACACCAACTGGTACAACCTGCGCATAGAGGTTGACTACAGCGGCATCTACCCTGTTGCTAAGTTCATTGTTGGTGGGAATGTGCTGCAAGACAGTACATCAAGCAGTAGCTTCCTGATAGCCAATTACACGAATTTCTCAACTGAAGGACTCAAAAAAGTCAATTCTGTTTCGTTCCGTGGAACAGGTGCAGTTGACAATTTTGTTGCCAATCAGGTTGTCCCTGCTCCCGCAGTGATGTTAACATTCGATTTCACGACCCTCGTGACGAATGTCGTGACGGTTGTAGCTCCTATTGTGGATCCTGTCAGTGTCGCAGCTGGGTCGGACTGGTCGATGACCTTCGCCGAACAAGATGGCAATGAAAACTTCCTGAAGGTCGTCCGTGTTTACACGAATGCAACTCAGTATGT
>JBBQIY010000225.1:0-4238 GCA_038325415.1 Kiritimatiellia bacterium | reverse complement strand
CATGTTGGCATTTTTGATGCCGTTCATCGCCATAAGATCAGAAGTTTTCATGCTATGCTTCGCCGCGATTTTGCTGAGCGAATCGCCAGAAGCAACGGTGTAGTCATTTCCATCACTCAAGGAGGCAGTGCTCACGGACTTGCCTCTGGATAGTGGCTTGCCATCGGCTGGAATCTTGAAGGTTTGTCCAATACGAATCCGGTCAGGATTCGCGATTGTGTTCACCTTAACGAACTCCGCCTTGGTCATACCATGGCGATTGGCAATACTTCCTGCGGAATCGCCGCGCTTGACGACGTAAATCGCATACTTGCCATCCGCAGTCAATCGCTTTCCAACCGATTCCGCGACAACAGGCGACGGTGCCGGGGCAGGAACGTGCTTGATGGCGCTCTTGTTGAGCCCAGCATACGGGTCTTTCGTAACGGCGTCCTTATCAATAATGAATTCTTTATACGTTCCAGGTGCGCCAACGTGATTGATGGGGGTGGTCGACTGACCTACCGCAACAGGGGAAACCGTAGAACTTCCCGTTCGGCTTCCATTCAATGTCACGACAGTCCCTTGCTTCAATTCCGTCTCCTCGCCGCCAAGTGCTGTTCTGCCACCCGTGCTATAGGTTCGGCATCCTTGAATCATCACTGCGGCAACGGCAAGTTGCCCGACAACAACTGTTGCTCTCGTCAAACCGTTTTTCATATTATTAGCTCCCTTATTCTCTTATTGATTTGCGGACTTAGCCGCTTTTGAAATAATCGTTTCTGAAATTCTAGCAAAACAGTCGCCACGCTGTTGGTAATCTTTAAATTGATCAAAACTGGCTGTCCCAGGTGACAAAAGGATTGTCCCTCTGCCTCGGGCGTCTCGAAAAGCAGAAGTGACCGCCTCGACAAGGGTTCCGCACAACTCCATTGGAAGCTCTGGAGACCATGCCGATTCCATTTCACTCATGCATTCGCCGATAAGATACACTTTTTGTACCCCTAATGTCACGACTTCTTTTCCAGTGACAAGAATTTTCTCCTTCAGCCTGCCTCCGGCAACCAAATAGACAGGTGGTTCGGCCATCTGTACCCCGGCAAGGAGGGCCGCAATGCTCGTCGCCTTTGAGTCGTCGATAAACGTGACTCCGTTAACGTTGCCAATGCGTTGCATCCGGTGTGGAAGCGGCAAAAAATTGCAAAATCCCGTTTCAATTGCCGCCTCAGAAAGTCCTTCGGCCCTCAAGAGTGCACATGCCGCTGCTGCCGCAGGACCGAGAATCGAGTTGTCAAAATAGCTTCCTGTAATGGCAATTGAACAGCCACTTTCACGATCCGTAACACACCCACTCTGGTAGTGCCATTGTGCATCAGCCCCACACCCGAATGTCACGGCAGCTCTCCCGTATCGCGCTTCATATCCAGCATTCAGACGATAGGGATCTTCTGAGGGTGCAGGCAACAATTGTAAGGCTTCCTCATCCATGTTTTGAAAGAGGTTCAGCTTCGCCTCACGATAGCCTTCCAAGGTCAGATGACGATCAAGGTGATCGTGAGAAAGATTGAGTATCATCGCAGACGCAGGCTTGAAAACCGTGCCCAAACCTTCCAACTGAAACGAGCTGCATTCCACGACCGCAACCGCGGGTGGACGCTCCAGCACCGCAACCTCACACACGGCCGTGCCGTAGTTTCCGCAGGGGACTGCGGTAACACCCGCACCTGACAATGTATCGGCAATGAGCTTGACAAGCGAGCTCTTACCCTTGCTTCCCGTCACGGCAATCATTCGGCTTTTTAGAAAACCAAATCCGAGTTCGAGTTCACCAATCTGGCGCACACCTAACTCTGCACAAAGCGCAAGTTCAGGTGCGTTCATCGGAATGCCTGGGCTCGTAATCGCCACGACATCAACAAGGCCACGCTCGAAAAATTTCCGTGCTGATACCACCGGAGCGCCGAGAAGAATTTCAACACCACTCGAGGCCAGCTCGTCCGTTTCTGACGAAGCGGACTTGCAGGTTACCGCCACGCGATAACCCTTGCGCAGCAAAAGTGTCGCGGCAGCTTTTCCGCTAATTCCGGCACCGAAGACAAGAGCTGACTTCATGATCAAGATGAAAACGAATTTTAGCTCCGAGGAGCTTTACGACGGTTCAGCCGAGTTTCTTTCGGATTGGCAGGCTCAATAACCGGTTCCGTCTCCGCCCGCGTCAGCCCCTCGCCAAAACTTGTTGGCACGTCAAACGGGACGCCCTGAACACGCTGGTACAGACGCACCCCAAACCCATGCGGAAGAATGTCCACCATGTCCGGTCCACGCCAAAGTCCAAAGAAGTCCAGCCCCATCACGTTTTCCATCACCCGTCTCATTTTGAGCTCGTGCTTGAATTCCAGTACAGCCCCTTTCTCAGCAGCGGGGAAAGAAACCTGATCGTCCCGCCGCTCAAGACCCGCTGGACGTCCATCGATGGTCCCTTCGTGGGGCGCCGGCATCCAAGGGAAAACACGGACGATGACACGACAAGGCTTTTTCAGCTTGATGCGTACGTATCCGGTATTAGGATAGCCAACCGTCACCTTCGCTGTCTGATTTTCAAAATCGACGGGGAAATTGATCGTTAAGTTCCCGCGGCTAAATTCCGCCGCTCGGCGCCACGCTGAAAGCATGGCTTGAGGAGCGGAGGCTGAACAACACGCCGAGATGCTACGGTAACGCGCGAGCGAAACGGAATTCGGCGCAGTACAACCTGAAAATCCTCCCTTAACCCGTTCTGCAATGCCTTTGTAAGTCCGCTGTTCCGTATCCTTATTCTTATCAGAGGACTTCGGCAAAAAGTCTGTTTCCATCATCTGGCTCTCTGCAAGGTGATTGCGCCAGAAGCGATGCACATCGTCCCAATACTCGGGAAAACCACAGTCCATCAGCTCCAGCGCGCATTGCATCATATCCTTGATGCAGCATGCTGCGCAGCGCTCGTCCGCAATCAACTGCCATTGCATGTACTCGGGCACCCAGCCAAATGCCGAAGCACTGCGCCGAACAAAATCATAAAGCCCCTTGGCCTTTGCAACATATTTGTCCTGACCCGAGACACGCCCGAGTTTAGCCAGACCCGTTGCAGCCCACATGGCCGAATGAACATGACCTGAAAATTCATTTCGATTCGTAAAATAATGGCTCAGGCTCGTGATGGAATTGGCAAGCCCCACGGCAAGCTCAAGCGCAACCGCATCCTTCGCCAAGAGAGACCGCGTCACCAGGGGTTCAATCAAAACACTGTAGCGAAGCACCCAATCCGCATGACTCGTCCCGAAAGCATTATCAAAACCTTTTCCGAGGATGTAAACATCGTTCTGGAAGGAATAGCAGGGCTCGTCGAGCGCAAACTCACCAATCTCTACGGCACGATGCGTATGCTCAATGACGAGCTTGCGAAGTCCTTGCACCAGCCCAGCCGCGCGCTTCTCGGCCTTCTTGTCCTTTGCATCCACCTCGAGTGCTCGATTGAGCGCGGACAGCACCGTTGCCATCTCGGAGAGCACACAGTAGTCCGTTGCACCCGACCAAGCACGCCTCACGGGGAATCGCAGGCCCGACTCCGTATCCCAACCCGAATCAACCAGCAGTCCATAAAGCGCCTCTTCGACATCGGCTCCTTTGCTGGTTCCGAGAATCTCCCGTGCGCACGAAAGCCCTTCGTACCAGGACGCCACTAATTCAGCGTCGTCAATGCGACCGTGCTCGGCGTAAGGGGGATTGTGGAGGGGTGACACAAACCCGTAGGGAAGGCTACCGAGAGCCGAGTCCGTCATCTGCGTGAGAAAGTCAATCGAAAGCGACGCGTGTTCCAAGGGATCAAAGGATTTGAACTCCAAGGGTTTTACTGCCTTCTGTATCATAATATCATCCAATTTTCGTTTTTCAGGCTCCGCCTCACAATAGACCATGCGCTGTCAGCCTTTACATTGAGGATTTTCGCAAAATACCCTCTATTATGCAAGAAGTTTTTAGACAACCCCCGAATAACCCGTTCTTTCGTTTAGAAGGACGGACAGGACAGCGAAGTCATCCGCATCGAAGGAGTAGGCATAATGGGATGTGGTCTTTCCACACGATGAACATTTCTCTGTCCAGTCGTCTTTGACTGGCAGTGATGAATCCGCATGGGCTATCGATGAGACCCAACACATGGTCATCAGCATCGCTAAAATTATCTTTTTCATCTTTTCATCCTGAACGTCATGAAGGGTCAT
>JBBQIY010000224.1:0-4242 GCA_038325415.1 Kiritimatiellia bacterium | reverse complement strand
GGGCATCGTGAACTCGGCGCTCGGTTCGCTTGCGGCTTATACGTTGCAGGGAGAGATCTCCGATAATCCTGCAGGTTGGCCGCTTCTCGTGGAGCCCCGAACATTCAATCCGCAATCGGGTCTGCGCCATCTTGAATTCATGAGTGTCCGACAATTTGTGGCAAGGTCTCACAAGGTTCAGGACGCATTTCTGGCGGATCCGGGCTGGCGTCTTACGGCCGAATTCGGCGGCGGGAAATGGAAACTTTTCGAAAGTGTCATCGCCTCGCCATCACTTGTACGCGTTTGGAATAAGCCGCTTAACGCGTACGCATCAACCGATCTGCAACGCGACCTTCTCCAGTGGATGTACGTGCCAGCCGCCGTGGTGGAGCCGATGATCTTGGTATCGGATCGTGTTACGACACCACCCTTGCGTGTGGAAAGTCATGATGCTTACTTGACTACTTTGGCGCAATTGGCGACGCAACCGCCACCGTCTTCGGGCTGGCTCGACGCCTGCTCCACACCCGTTGAAGCCGTTGAGCAGAGATCCGATGGATCCTTGCGATTTCGCACGGAGCACCTTGGTCAACCTCATGTTGCGGCAGTAACCTATTTTTCAAGCTGGCGGGTGCGGGGTGCAAACGCTGTGTATTTTTTGACGCCTGGATATTTGGTTGTGTATCCGACAGAGAACGAGGTGATATTGTATCACAGTAAAGGCGTTATTGAACGACTGAGCGAGGTGATTTCTATTGTCGGTGTTTTAGTGCTGGCAGGGTATTTCTTTTGGTGGGAACGTTTTGGCGGTAGAAGAAGTCGTGAGTGAAGATGGGGCGCAACCGTCCCGACAAGCCGCGAGAGAGGGCGTAGGGCGTATGGCGTAGTTTCCGAGGGGGGTACCCCATACCCCGTTTCTTTATGGTTGCGGAGCTTTACCGGAGCGGGGACATTCCTGTCCCCGTAACGAATGGGGGACAGGAATGTCCCCCCTCGTGTGCTCAGCAAACTTTGTCGAAAATTTCTGTAGCTGCGATCGGTGATCGCGGAGTGGGGCCGGCTTCACCGAAGCCAGCTACAGCAGAGCAAAAGCCTGTAGCCGCGATCGGTGATCGCGGACCCGAAACGCGGCGAGGACGCCGCGTCTACGAGACCCAGCCGCTTCCAGAGGCTGAAACGAAGACTGTGGCTGTGATCAGTACTCACAAAGAGCCGAGCTCAGCGAGCCCGGCTCTAGGAGAACGTGCCTCAGAGAGGTTTACAGACTTACTTCAAAAGAATATCTTCGGACGTATTGATCTTCAATTTATTCTCGCTGATCTTCTTGTGGAGGGTATCTGCCGAGTGCGCGAAGAGGGGATCGATTTCGATCTTGATCTTCGGCATGCCGTTCGCATCGCACGGAACCTTCACACCACATTCCTTGAGCCATCCAGCCCATTTTGCGGAGAGCGCGGCTTTGCAGGTTGCCGGGGAGTCATCGCCGTCAGCATTTTTAACTGGCGCAAATTCTTCGGAGCGCTCGAAGGCGAGGCATGCGGAGATTTTGGCATCGGCGAGCGCATCGAAGATGAATTTCTCGAACTTGAAGGCATTCGGCTTGGTCGGTTTTACGGTCTTGCCAGCATCGTCGCAGTACGGGACCTTTTTGTGGGCGATGTGTAACGGAAGTCCTACATTCGATTCGCGGGTAAGGAAGTCGGTTGAGAAGATATGGATCGCGACGCTGCCGTACTTATATTTAAGTTCGCCATTCGGTAGGCGTTCGTTTTTCTGCTCTGGTGTGAATTCAGTGTATTCGACGATTTCGGTCTTGTCGTTACGTTCGACAGCAACGCCGAGACCTTCGTTTGGATCGCGTTTGGCGCAGACTTTAATCGAGATGTCGGCCTGATTCAACTTGTGGAAGCCGATGAATGCAGGATCGGCAATGGTAACCAGTGGGTTGTCGACTTGGAAATAGAAGACCGACGTGATTCCGCGCTTGATCATGTCTGCTAGGCCGCCGCTACTTTTGAGAGCGTTGAGCGTTCCGCCGTGCCCGTCGGGGCTCATGAAGATGTGACCCAGTTCATCGAGGATGATTTTACCATCGGCGTCGAGAGCTGGCCACATCGCTTGTTTGAAAAAGAAGACGTTCTTCTTTTCGAGTCCAAAGTATTTGTTTTCCTCGAAGAATTTTTGAGTTTGTGCGTCGTTGTCTTGGCTGGTCATGACGTACAAAGGGATCGCACTTTCCCACGTCTTGCCGAGAGCAAGGATTTCCCGGGCATGGAAGAAAAAGAGAGATTCGTTTGAGATAGGGCCTATCGGGAGGCAACCTTTGGGGCCATTATAGCCCAGGCGCGAACCCTGACCGCCGGCAACAACAAGGGCGGCGACGTGTCCGTTGCGGATCTCGAAAGCTCCAGCACGTTCGGCGGCGTCACGGGCTTCACCGACGAGTTCGGATACGTGTGCCGGTGACATGGTGGCAACGGCTTTCTTTTCGACGGGATTGTTTTTTTTGGCAAGCAGGTCGCGCATCTTGCCGATCGCGTTGAAATCCAAGTCGGCGACCTGGGAGAGGAGTAAGGTTTTTTGCTCCTCTGAGAGGTCATTCCAGAACTTCAGGATGAGTCCTTGGTTGTTGTCAGAGAGTACTTTGACGGCTTCTGTATAGTTCATAATAGTGGCTCCTTAACTTGTGAATAGTGAGTTGAATGTTGCCTTCAATTGTCGCTGTTTGTCGTAAGTTTATCAGAGAAAATGGAATTCCGCAAGCTGCGAAAGTAGGCGTGAAATCAGCCGAAAATCGGCTTTCACGGTGCTTGCATTTGTAGGGTAAGGAATGATACACTTATTAGCTTATTAAAGACGTTCTCGCATTTTTAGTAGAGGGATTTCATTCGTCATCAGGCATGCGTACGATGGGTCGCAAAGAGCATCGTAAGGGTACTGCCACGGGGAACGT
Source organism: Kiritimatiellia bacterium (assembly GCA_038325415.1). GTDB lineage: Bacteria > Verrucomicrobiota > Kiritimatiellia > RFP12 > UBA3636 > JBBQIY01. The sequence continues at coordinate 1,307 of JBBQIY010000224.1, read as the reverse complement.
CAATTTGGATTCATGCCGCAAGTGCGGCGGAGATGGAGAGAGTATGGCTAGGTTTTTAAGATTCGAGCATGTATCCTTTACGTATTCTGGGATGACCCGAATGCTGATCGAAGATATCGATGCGCATTTTACCCAAGGATGGACGGGCATTGTTGGGCCGAACGGTGCAGGAAAAACAACTTTTTTGCAACTCGCCACAGGTGGGCTGGAGCCTACGAAGGGCACCGTGCACCACCTTTCCACGGGGTTATACGCCGTGCAACGTACGGACAACTTGCCTGAGGGCTGGGAGGAATTCGTCGAGGCCAAGGATGGTTCGGCGATCGATCTCAAGGTGAGGCTCGGCGTTCGGGATGATTGGTTCGCCCGCTGGGATACGCTGAGTCATGGCGAGCGCAAGCGTTCGCAAATCGCGGTTGTACTCTGGCACGACCCTGAGGTGCTGGCTCTGGACGAACCCACGAATCACATCGATGTCAGCGCGCGGCTCATGCTCATCGATGCGCTCAAACGCTACAAGGGCGTTGGGCTTCTGGTTAGCCATGATCGCGAACTTCTGGACGCACTCTGTACCAAGTGCATGTTCATCAATCCTCCCAACGCGGTGTTGCGTCCCGGCGGTGTGACGGCCGGCATGGAGCAAGATCGCCGGGAACAGGCCGCTGCCCGCGTTCAAGACACCACAGCCAAAGAGGCTTCCAAACGTCTGATGAAAGCTGCACAGTCGAAACTTGAACAGGCTGAGCATACGGCCGCTGTAAGCAAATCTGCCAAGCACATCAAGCCTTCCAAGAAGGATCATGATGGCAAGGCCAAACGGCAACTTGCCAAGGCGTCTGGCAAGGACTCGTGGGCCGTCGCGCAAAGTGCATCACTCGCGAAGAAAGCGAGAGATGTCGAAGCGTCCCGCGCTGGAATTTCTATCCGCAAGGATTACGATATGGGCTTCTGGCTCGAGGATAGCACGTGCTCGATGCGCAACACGGTTTTGTCCGTCGAGGCCGGGGAAATCCCCTTGGGTGATGGCCGCAAGCTGGTTTTTCCCGAACTCTATGTTTCTCCTACCGATCGGATCGCGCTGACGGGGGCTAACGGGCTCGGAAAAAGCACGCTGCTGCAGAAGCTTCTCTTGTCCATCAATGTTGCTCCAGAGCGCTTGATCAGCATCCCGCAGGAGATCACGGCGATTGAGGCGAAGGCGATTCTCGAAGAGGTTCGCGGGCTTGCAAAGGACAAACTTGGGCTCGTGATGACGAGTGTCAGCCGCCTGGGTTCGCGTCCCGGACGTCTGCTTGAAAGCGAGCAAC
>JBBQIY010000223.1:0-4250 GCA_038325415.1 Kiritimatiellia bacterium | reverse complement strand
GGACTCTTGTTGAACAATTCGCACTCCTCTTGCGAAAGCACAAAACGTCGGGTGACGTCCCACGTGCCCAAAACGAGCGGAATTCCAGAGCTCAGCACAATATCCGCAGCAATATAGTCGAAAGCAACATTATGCTCGGTTCGGTTCAACGCGGTCTCGCCGCCCATCATGGCGATGTAGGTGATTTTGTCAGCAATCGAAGGTTTGCGATGAAGGGCGCAGGCGATATTGGTCAGCGGTGCCAGACAGGCCAATGCGATCTCTCCGGGATGCGCTTCAACAGTGCGGATGATAAGACTCGCCGCATCGTCGCCATCAGGCTCATCCCGTGCATCCTCAGGCTCGGCAAAGCTATAATGATTTAGGGTGCTTGAAAGATCGCACTGCCGACGAATCTCTTCTTCCGAGAACTTCCGCAAAGGGAACTGCATGCCCGCCGCGACGGGGATTGTGGATCTGTCCAAATAACGCAGCAGACGTTTCACTAAGCGAGCCCGTTTATCCGATGGATAGGTGACGGTGGTAATGGCTTTGATGTCCAACTCAGGTCGTTTCAGTGCAAACAAGATGGCAAGCAAATCGTCAATGTCTTGCCCAGGGTCGGTATCGATGATAATTTTCTGCATTTTTTATTCCTTAACACATGGCAACGAGATCTGCCATGTCGACGCGTTCCCAGCCGGGTTGTTTGAGTAGATGCAAGAGTAGCATTGCGCACGCGACGGCATCGTAAAGCGCATCATGCGCCGCGCGACCGGGGCAGCGTGATAACACGGCCACATCGAGTTTGAATATGGCAATTAAATCCTCAAGGGCATACGATGGCAGACCCGGCCAAGCGGCGCGAGAAAGCACGAGCGTATCCACCCAGGGTCCCAGCACATGCAGCGGCGAAGCTGTGCCCAGAACCGAGCGTTCCGTCCCGATGTTGTGCGCTACCAGAACGGTGCCCGCCAGCTTCGGCGTAATCACGCACCAAAGTTCTTGCATGGTCGGAGCGATCGCAATTTTCGAACGGAGCTGAGCATGACGTCCCGGAGCATATTTGTTGAACGGTCGATCACCCACATTGATGAGGCTATCAAAGAGCCCATCCCCAATCTCCCCTTCGCATATCGAAGCCAAGCCGATCTGCCACGGTTCATTTCGGTAGCCTAGCACAGACCCAGTTGTCTCGAAGTCTACGGCAACGGCATTGAAGGGCATCATCGAATCAAGGTTCCAGAATATGCATCCAAAGGGAAGCTTTCCCCAAACGTATCCGGGCCTCGACGCTCGTGCCCGGCGGAATAATTTCGCCTTGGAGATCGAGATCGCAATAGACGACGCGATAGTTGTTCGCTCCATCGCCCTCAACGACAGGGCGCATGAAGGCGACCTTGCCGGGGAATCGGCGGGGAATGATGGTCTTGTGAGTGCCAAGGCGCGCCTGTACAAATTGTCCCACTTTTACGCGAGCGGCATAGCGTTCCGACACGCGGATTTTCATGGTATTGACTTCACCTACAAAAATCTCAAAGAGAACCATGTCTGGACGGATCACTTCGCCCGGATAGAACGTATAACGCATCACGCGACCCGATATCGGCGCAAGGATCGTGCGCTGTTCCATCGCCACCCTCGCCCGTTCGGCCACTTCGCGAAGGGATTCGACCTTCTGTCGTAGCATCAGCAGTTGCTTCTGCACAACGGTCATGTCGATTTCTTTAAGCGCCCTCAGCGACTCTTCGCTTTTACGCACAGCAAATTCGTCATTGGCAAGCTGGCGACCCGAGGTCAGGGATTTCTCAAAAAGCTGGCGCGTCATCTCAAGACTTTTGCGGGAATGTTCAATCTCCATTTCAACAGCCTTGACTGCATTTTGATGCCGGACCAATGCATCGACCGCCTCGACTTCTCGAAAGGCTATTTCCGCCTCGGCTTCAGCCACATTAGCCTTCGCCTCGTCGTACAAAGCCTTCTCCGTCCTGTCGTCCATTCGCATCAGAACGTCGCCGGCCAGAACCTCGTCGCCTGAGGAGTGTACAATCTCTGCCACACGCCCCTCTATGGTTGACCGCACTTCGGAATAACCACTCGTGGTTGAATAGCCGTTCGCATAGGCATACTTCGGAAGTTGAATAAAGTGGCCGCCCAGACCGATCACAGCAAGGATGATCAGCAACACCTTAAGAATACGTCTCCGCTTACTCTTCCTCTCGGAAGCCGTTTCAGGCGGCTTCTGTCCTGTTGTCGTTCTAATGTCTCCCATAACCCGATCCGTCTCCTATTTCTTGACCTTCAAAAAATCCTTCGGAAGCGCTCGCATGCCGTTTGTTTCGCCACGATAACGCTTCACGCACAAGTTGCATTCGTCGCAATCGCGTTCATAGCAGTTGCGATGTATTCGCGAAGGATACATTTTGCGGAAAGCCTCATAGCAGTCGTCGCTACATAAGCAGTAGCGCTCCTGAGTCGTGCCGAAAGCTGCCTGCACAAGATGGAATCCATCGCTTTCGGAATCCGTATCTTTACCACACCAGCCGCACGCGATGCTCATGCGATCACGAAGGCTTCGCTCGCGCTCTTTAAGTTCCGCTTCGCTCCAGACATATTCAACCCAGAGTACGGCATGGGAGGGCAATTGGGCAAAAACCGTTTCACCGCGCAACAAAATGGTCGCGCCATCCTTGACGGTATAGGCGGAATCGCCTTCTACCGGATTTCCCCCGCCCACAAGGTGAACCTTCACACCGCCCGTTCTGGGAGTTGACCACGAACTCCAGCCGCAGGAATCGCAAACCGATACGAATAAATGCTGTCGTAGCGCATCTCCGCACTGTGGACAGCGTCCGCGCTGAAGGATATGAAGGCGCTTCAGCGAATGTTCAGCAGCCGAGCGCACTTCTTTTGCAGCCGTCTTCTGAGAACGCTCCACCATGTTTTCTTCGCTGATGACGCGCAGATCCTCCTCCAGTCTTTCCTGATCCTGATCTTGGAAAAGAATGTCAGATGGAATGCCGGAAAGCGTATCGTTGGGCGATGAAAGCTGGGTGCTGTCTCGAGTAAATAATTTTTTAAATCCTTCAAAAGCCATCCTTCACTCTCCTTCCTTTTGTGGCGACATTTCTTCACTCCGCACTTCCTGCGAAGCGATGATGCCAACCGGATTTTGCCCAGCAGCATAAACCAATTCTACAAGCGCATCCGCAACCGTTCCGGCGACAGAAATGCCGCGACGGGTTGCTGAGGTTAAATCTTTCTGAGCATCGAGCACGTTTCGGCTCGTACCTTCACCAAGATTGAAGCGAGACTCTTCAGATGCGAGGGCTTGGCGCGCTTCTTCAATAGCGGAAGAGGCAAGTTCAAGCCTACCACAAGCACTCGCAAATACGATCTGCGCACGCGCCAGTGAAGCAAGAATTTCGTTTTTAACAACCCGCAATTCCGCTTGAGCCGCTTCCACTCCTGCCTTCGCCACAGCGACATCCGAACGGACGCCGCGTTTGTCAAGCGACCGCTTCCAGAGAATCCCGACCTCAAGCACTTCATTGTTACGGGATTCAAGCGCATCTGTTCCCAAGAATCCAGAATCAGTCTCGCCTCGCCACCCGAGGCCTGCAGAAACATCCAGCGAATCCTTGGCCTTCTCCATCGCCAGCGATAACTCGGTTTTTGCAGCTTCTAACGTCGCCACTGCGAAAAAACAAGCGGGATGACGTTGCAACATTTCATCGGCTGAGAAGGTAAGTTCTCTGAACTCGGCGATGGCCGATGCCATCGAAAGCATGGCGTTCGTTGCATTCGCAGACGTCAGCACAACCGTATTGCCAGCCGATTGGAGTCCCAACCGCTCGCGGAGCGTCTCGAGGCCCGATTCAACATTCTGTTGCGCTTCCTGCAACTCTTCTTTGCGCAAAGCAACTTCATACTTTGTTGGAAAAACCTGATAGCCAGCAACATCCTTCAACTCAGCCCGTTCAGACGTCTGCTCGTAGAGCTTTTCCGCGCGCCGGACGGCGCTTTCGACGGCTTGCTTGTCAGAAACGCCACGCAAATAGCCAATCCAAGCCAGAAGGGCATCGCGTCCAACAACGCACTGCATCTTTCTGAGTTCAGCCAAATCGATCAAGGCCAGCGCTTGTAACTTCGAGAACTCGTGCCGGTGGAGACCATACTGGAAATCGCGTAAGAGCGGCATCCGAGCTCTAGCTCCGACCGCCGTTTGCCGAAGATCCGATCCGTTTTCAGAGTCTGACTCGGTCAGCACC
>JBBQIY010000222.1:0-4252 GCA_038325415.1 Kiritimatiellia bacterium | reverse complement strand
GGGGAAAAACCCGTTGGCTTCTGTGCATTCCAAATAAACGAGCCCCTCGTAACGCCCGTCAACTGCTTGGCCTGTACGACCCGCCATAACGTTTGTGTCAACGTAAACAGGATAGACAGGATCGGGCACGGCGATCTTGATACCGTCCGTAGCAAACAGTTCTTGGAAGTTTCCCGTATCGCATTTCGCGCCGTCGCTGACGAAGATTTCGTCGGCAGCAATCGCAGCACCGCGTGACTGAAAATCAACGCGCGCAATCGCCTCGCGGAGGAAATCGTAGCCGTAGTCGGGACCATAGCCGCGGAACGTGGCATCCGCACCCATCTCCTGCGTGGCCTTTGCCATCGCATCCACACAAGCCTGCGGGAGCGCACGCGTCACATCGCCAATCCCAAGCTTGATTATAGAGGCCGACGGATTCGCAACCGTAAATGCCTTAACCTTGGCGGCAATGTTCGAGAAGAGATAGGAAGCTTGGATTTTCGAAAAATTGGAGTTTGCTAGAATCATGGGTGTTTATTTTTCTGCTGATTGGGGTTACATGAATTCTTGGATTGTGGCATTTTTCGGACAAAAATGCACCTAAAAACTCGCATTCAAGCGTAATCGGTTAGCTATTGGTGTCTTTTCTTCCCAGCCGCCACTATTGCCTCTCACTCCGCGCCCGTGGGAGAGACGAGCGTCTGCTCGTCCGCCGTAGAGCAAGCAACGCTTGCCCCTCCCAGCATCTGCACGTGAAGACATTATTGTAATCTCGACAATAGTTCAAGATTAAGGCGAAACGGTTGCGTGTTGCCGAGTGAGCATGCTACCACGCCCCCTTTCCTACGCCCGTGCGAGGTGTACGGCGGTCTCGAAATGCGCGGTGCGGGGGAACATGTCGAAGATGCGCGCCGACTTCACTTGATACTTGCCTTCTTTGGTGAGAATCGCGAGATCGCGGGCGAGCGTATCGGGCGAGCACGACACATACACAACATGATCAACGGGGTGTTCAAGCAACGCAGAAGTCACCTCGGGCTCGAGCCCAGCACGCGGGGGATCAACAATCACCATGCGATTCGTCGATTCAAGTTGCGCAAGGGCTCGACTGGCAATCCGCGAAGAGTACTCGCAGAAGAAGCGTGTAGGAAGTCCGAGACGGCGAGCGTTGTCGTTCGCCGTGCGGATCACGCCACGCCCAGAATCAAAGCCGGTGACATGTCGAATCTTGCGTTTCGATGCCGAAAGGCCGAACACACCAACGCCACAATAGAAGTCGATCAACTCACGCGGTTCGCACGTCTCGACAAGCCCCGTGACATACGAAACCAGCTCGGCGCCGACACCTGGATTCACTTGGAAAAATCCCTTGGCAGGAACCATGAGCTTCCCGACCACAGGCGACAACTCAGTCACCGGGGGCAGAGACGCTTCTTCGCGATCTTCCATTTCCGGTATCACAATCACGCCGTCCGTCTCCGTCCAGCGCAAAGCAATGGAGCCATCAGTCCCCATGTACTTCCAAAATTCACGGTCCGCGCGGATTTCCGTCAAGACCTGATTGATCTCGGGAACGGCAAGCGGGCACTGTGGTACATCGACGATACTGACGTTGTCCTCGCCGACATAGCCGAGAATCTTGCTCCCCTCAGCATTGCGACCGACATGCAACGTGATCTTGTTCCGATAGTGCAGCAATTTCGGCGATTTAAAAGGCTCTAGAAGGATTTCGGCGGCGTTCGCAATGCCACCCTGACGCGACAAGAACGACAGCAACTGATCCTGCTTGTACCGCAATTCCGCTTCGTGGGTGACATGATCGTAAACACACCCAGGAACCTGAATGTCGCCCGCTGGCGTCACCAAGCGACAGTTAGGCTTATTCAACCGATCTGCTGATCGTTTGACAACAAGAAGCGCCTGCGCTTCTTTAAAAGACTTCTTCTCGCGTATGACTTTGGCGATGACATCTTCACCGGGACAAGTGCCGGGCACGAAGTAAACAATGCCTTCGCTTCTGGCAACGCCCGCACCGCGGTACGCGATCGAATCAATAGTAAGGGTAAGTGACATTAGCGCTTCGAGAGAACATCCGTCTCGTATTTTTTACAGGAAGCCAACCACTGCTTGCCAGAACCTTTGCCCGTCTGAGCGCAGGCCTGATCCCAAACAAGGCCGAAAGGTAGCGTGCGGAACTCCTCTTGGAGGGCCAAGCGGGAGGTGTAATCACCCATGTTCTCTGCGTCGCGGATCATCTGATAAGGCGTGAGCTTGGCCATGAGAAGTGCTTTGCGCATGTTGCGAGCGCCGATCGTCCACGCGGCGATGCGGTTAATGCTGGCATCAAAGTAGTCGAGTCCGATGCGGGTTCGCGATTCAAGGCCGTTCCACAGGATCTCTTGCGCAATTGCCTTGAGCTCGTCGTCGAGCAGAATAACGTGGTCGCTATCCCAACGTACAGGACGGCTAACATGCAGCGCGATTTCGGGAACGAAGAGCAACGCAGAAGTGAGCTTATCAGAAATGACCTCCGTTGGGTGGAAATGGCCAGCGTCGAGGCAGACGAGTTTCTGACGGCTGACTGCGTATCCCAGATAAAATTCATTAGAACCAGCGGTGAAGCTTTCGCATCCTACGCCGAACAGCTTGCTCTCAACGGCATCCACGGTTAGCTTCGGACTGTACTTTTTCTCAAACATACGGTCGAGAGAATCCAGCAGTCGTTCACGCGGCCCCTGACGGTCTGCAGGCGTATCCTTGTAACCATCCGGAGTCCAGAAGTTATTAAGAACCGACGACCCAGTCTTGGAACCGATCTTTGCCGCAATTTCGCGGCAACGACGGCCATGCTCAACCCAGAAATCGCGAATGCCCTTGTCACGATTGGTCAGCGGGCAACCGTCGGAAGCCTTGGGATGTCCGAAAAACGTCGGATTGAAATCGACGCCGATGCCGATGGCGTTGGCCCAATCGACCCAATTCTTAAAGTTGGCGAATGTGATTTCATCGCGGTCCGCATACTTGCCGTTTATGGGTTCACAGTAGCAGGCATGCAAGTTGATGCGCGTTGCGCCAGGAACGAAGGAAAGCACCTTCTCGAAGTCGGCACGAAGTTCCTCTGGGTTACGAGCACGCCCCAGAAAGTTTCCGGTGACGGCGATGCCGCCATCGGCTCCACCCGCGCTCTTCTCGAATCCGCCCACGTCATCGCCCTGCCAACAATGCAGGGATACGGGAATTGCCATCGCCGCATCGATTGCGGCCTGAGCATCAATGCCATATTCCGCGAAAATTTCTTTTGCACAATCCCATCCAAGGGTCTTCTTCGCCATTTTTATTTCCTTATCTTATTCTAAATCGTTCGGAGGATCGATCCACCGCTCCACAACATCTTCTCAAATTCCCAGCATGTCGCGCATGGAGTGGAATCCGGGCTCTTTGGAAACAATCCAGCCCGCCGCGCGGAGTGCGCCCCCGGCCAAACAGCCACGTCCTGTTGCCTTGTGTGTAATCTCGACGCGCTCGCCGTCGGCCGCAAACATGACAGTATGATCACCGACAACGTCACCGCCACGAAGCGCATGAATCGCGATCGTCTCGGGTTTGCGTTCGCCCGTCATGCCTTCACGTCCGTAGCAAACGACATCCTCTAAATTAACTTCGCGACCAGCAGCGACAGCCTTCGCCAGTGCCAGCGCGGTTCCGGAAGGTGCGTCTTTTTTGTGGCGATGATGCATCTCAACGATTTCCGCATCATAGCCTTCGTTGAGGATAGCCGCCGCTTGTTTGACAAGACTCAAAAGCAAGTTCACGCCGAGGCTCATATTCGGGGCCATCATGACTGGCACAGTCTGCGCGGCGGTTTGTACTACAGCAAGCTCCTCGGTGGTCAAACCCGTGGTTCCCAGTACGTAGGCCTTGTTGTGCTTCTTCACCAGCATGGCCGTTTCGGGCACTGCCGTGTGAAACGTAAAGTCAATGACCACATCCACCGCAGCAATGGCCGCAGTGATATCTTCGGTAATCAGAACTCCGTTTGGTTGGCATCCCGACACGGTGCCAGAATCAAGTCCAACGCTCGAATTGCCCGGTTGTTCAACCGCCGCCCCGAGTTTAAGGTTTTCGTACGTTCGAATTGAGCTGATCAGTGCCGCACCCATGCGACCACCGGCTCCCAAAATTGCTACTGAAGTCATGATGCACCTTTTTCGTTTGGTGTTAATGAGATACGTTCCTCTTGGAACAGGAAGTTGCGGTAAGGATAATCGGC
>JBBQIY010000221.1:0-4278 GCA_038325415.1 Kiritimatiellia bacterium | reverse complement strand
GCGCGTCCCAAGCAGGCCTAGACCGACCACCAAGCCACGTGGACACCACGGACTTGTTACGGCGAATCTGCCGTGCGAGGTAAGTGGTCGCGCCTTCATGATGAATGTCGCCAAGCTTGCGGATCGCCGACTGAATGATTGGAAGCAGGTCCTCGTCCTTCGACGGCGGTCCCTCCAGCAGATCTGCGAACGATCGTGCAATCCACCGAAGGTGCTTTGTCTGGTCGTCACCTGACAACTGTTGGGCACTCGCGGATTCACCGAGCCACTCGAAACATCGGGGACAGAACCCTGATATGTCTCGCCCGAAAAGTTGGGGCGCTCGATCGCCACCGCAATGCAAACACACAGAATGCAGCACGACCTCGTGCACAGGACAGAAACGAACAAGGTTGATCGACCAAAGCAGGCGGTCGTATGGGGGCAGGCCCTTGGCCACATCTTCCGAATAGCAATGAGGGCACCACTTGCGGTACGGACGCGTACAGAGCGCAGCTACACCCTTCAATCCTGAAAGTTCAGCGAGTGTCAGCGCTGCCAGGTTTTGGACGCCAGTCAAATTCTCAAGGTACGCAATCATTCGATCCGAATGTACCGAGCCTGCGTCGATCAGGTGAAGCGACTTCACGAGCTTGCGACTGCGATCCAGGGATGGGCCATAAAGGGGTGCATTCAATTCGCTGACAACGTCATTGACCGTCAGCTGATTTGCCTCGCAAATGATGCGAAACATCGAATGCAAAGCAACACGATCAGAACCTGTGGTAGGAGGAACAGCGGAGGGTACTAGTAAACGTTGTGCGCGATTTTGCATAGAAACTTTCTACCAAGCAGAAGTAACACCCGCCATATGGCTGGGTTTGGTATCCCCTGGCTTCAAAGGCCTACCACTGGTGCCAGTCTTGTCAACTGGCGTACTTGGCGGATGGACATTCTTTCCCGCAGGCGGCTCGGGGTCCGTCGACATAAGGTCATCCAGCGTCAAGAATGCGTTGACACGCCGCCTACCCTCGTTGAGTTCAGTCCTCATCACATCTAACGCTACCTTTGAGTAGCAGTACTTTCGTACCAACTCCATCGTCAGTGGCTGATTGGTAACGATTGCCTCGCAAAGTGCTTCGGCCAGGATTCCAGCTGCGATACCGATACATCCGAGGCCTTGAAGGAATAGTTCAGTGGCTGCAGTAATCGGATCTATCGCATGGTTGGCGGGAAGATGACAGAGCAAGCTTGTCAAACCCTCGACAAATCCCTGGATACCGCTAGGATCGCTACCATAAGGTTCAATGTGGACGATCACTGAACGACGAGCATTCTGTCCACTTGACAATGAAAGCTCAAAGAAGTCGTATGCACCACCAAGCACAACCGTGGTTTCGGTGTGGGAAGCCATGCCTTTAACGATATCAGCTTGGTTCTTGAGTTTCTCTAGTCGATCATCATCATTTTTGGGCTTGGCGGTCTTAAAAATCGACTTCGCCTCGTCGAGGAGCACCGCCCGTGGCTTTCGAAATTTGATTTCGCGGAAGAATCGAGTTTCTAGTGCTTCGCCACGAAGTGAAGCAATGTCGCGTTCGACTAGTAGCGTAGGCAGACTGATACCTCCCGCTGCACGCTGAACGATGGGGCGCGTCTTTCCCACGAGAGGGGTGCCAAGGCCAATCAAGACTTCCCGGTGCAGCACAGAGAAATCAAACGGGCCTTTTTTTGGCGGGCGAAGTGGAACGTATACGCAAGCAACCTGACCTGCCTGCTGCGCCGTTGCCTTTAAATTTCCATTAATACGCTCGGATAGTTTCTTTTGAAGCGTTGTTTTTCCCGTGCCAGTACTGCCAACGAGAAGGACTAGATTCCTTGACGTTGGAAATGCAGTCAGAACTTCGAGGCGATCAAGCTTTTCCCTAAAAATGGGGTGGTCTACAACCGCCTCATGAACGAAGTAATGCATTCTGTCCTGCAAGCTACCTGATAGAAGTTCAGGCGGATACAGAGCCGCTATTCCCGGTTCAGCCACTGACTTCCCCTCAAGAGTTACTGGGAACCAACTGGCCCAGTTTCGAAGATGCAAGCGCCGCTTGTACGGCGGCGCCGACGGATGAATTCAACTTATCCAGACGAGTTACTTGCTGCGGCGCATCGAGGACAAACTTTGGCTTCGGAAAAACCGCCGTTTGCAACAATGATCGAAACTGATGCTCGGCCCAATACTCCTTGTTCTCAAGCGCCCGGCTGTTCAACTTTTCCAAGAGATCCACCAGTTGCCGACGTGCGGTATCCGACTCAGCGTTAACCAGCTGCTGCTCAATGCTCCACTCTTCGTAAATACACCGGCGCACAACCTCTGGCGCTGTTGCCATCTCTGGCGCAATCGGGCTCCGACAACTGATCCACTGACCCTTTGCGAAGGCAAGGATCAGCCCGGGGTCGAATGGGACGGGCTTCACCAGGAATGACTGGTCATGGAGCGCACGATCAGCTAAAAGGGGATTCGAATAATGTCGGTAGTTGACAAACAGGCCCCTTGCGGAGTCCAAGATTCTGGTGCTTCCCCTCGCGTATGGAAGAATTAGAGGAAGGATGTCTTCCAACCTTCTCAGTCGGTGCAACCTAGCGCCGTGTTCAACCGTCGACGCGTCATACTTCGCGTCCGGAGACATCAAGGTCGCAGGGTGCTTCTTAGGGTTGTAGATTCCGAAGAAGTAGTTCTCCAGCCCCAAATATAGGTCTAACAGCCATAGACCAGAATGTTTAGAGGGATCGGCGCTTGGCGAGAGCATGCGGACTTGCTTGCGAGCCTTTGTGTTCCCAGCAATATTGGCGATCAACTGCTGAGTTGTGATCCCAAACATGCGTTCGATGATTGCGCCAAACCTAGGCGCAGCTTTCGGGCGAACGAGGCGTTCTATAAAGAGGGCGGCAAGGCATTCTTTGAAATCTTTCGCCTTAAATTCAGAGCCCCAGTCGTGAACGATCGCGTCTGGTAGTCGCCCAGTCCGTCTGATGACATCAGCCAAAGTCATCATTGATGAAATATAGGATGGCGGCCGGAAGCTCAAATGGAATCCCATGACGCGGCGCGTGAAAGCGCAGATCGCCAAGGTGAGCCATGGGCGGCCCAAAATCGCACCCGATAATGAACTGCGAATCTCAACATCGGCCAGTGTTGAATCCATGTGTAGCCAAGACATGGCATGTTCGCTATGCACTGGAGTCTTAGAATCAAGAATCCAATGTGCCGGTTCGATTTGATGTGCGGCCTTGTGTCCTTGTGAGCTCCTGACAGTTGACGGACTTTCCAGCTTCTTAGCACGCTCGTAGAAGCTACTTTTGACGACCATCTTTCTGCCATCTTCTTTCCACTCCTTTTCGATCTCTCCATAGATAGTCAACTTGGATTTATTCAGCAAGTCCTTGAGCCCTATGATGATTCGCTCGTCTAGTCTCTTGCTTAAGGTCGGATCAATATGAGGGCCGTGAAAGCCGCGCTGGTCGATTTCGTCAATTAGTGATTCAACTGGGCTGAACCCCTTAGAAAAACCTTCACGAACCTTCTTTCGCCAACGGCGGACGGTCGACGCGGAGTACTGCTCTTCGGCAACAAGCACACGATTACTATCGATTTTTTGCAGCACCTCTGCGTATCGAAGTGCCCGGCCAAGGGCCGCCGGCGATGCCGAGTAAAAGCGAGACTTGACTCGCTGATTAGTCAGCCCTTGAGGAAGGATAAGTTTCCCAGCTAGGGAAGCTGTATGGAGCACACGGAATTCAAGATCGAGAGAGGATCCGTCTTCGGTTCGAGCGATCAGCGAGGTATTCCCAATGAATCTGACCGTGAGTCTTTTTCCGTCAAGAACAAAGACATCTCCGGCTGATAGATCCTGCTCTATGACGGCAACATTGCAAGCCGGCCGAGAGCCGTCTGGGCGTACTGCGATGCGCCAAGCCTTGAAGGTGGCCTCATGGAGAAAGATCTGAACGGCACTAGCTTGAGTCGCAAGGGGCGTAGCGCCAAAGTCAAAATGCAGACGGCCAGTAGCCAGCGCCCAATTCAGCGCATCTCGGTCAACATTTTCTTCAATCAAGTCTCCGAAGCTTCGGTGCGTCGTCGCCGCAAATCGATCCGTCAAGTCCTTCAAGCCGGGCAGGTAGCGTCGCTCGGCCTCCGGCTGAAGATAGGTATAAAGAAACTGCCTGTTGCGATGTGAGATTGAATCTACCTCATCACTAAACCTGAGGACGAAATTGATCCCCATCGGTTTCAGTACAACATCGACTGCC
>JBBQIY010000220.1:0-4293 GCA_038325415.1 Kiritimatiellia bacterium | reverse complement strand
GTAAAGCTCAAAGAGGTGCGCGACGCGATCGGTGTCGCTGGTGAATACTCGGCCGTAGAGTTTATCGACGAGGGCGTCGAGCTTGGTGTGCGCTTTGGATAGCTCGGGTGGCATGGTCAAGGGGTCGTACAAATCGGCCAGCGTGCTGTCGGGGTATTTCGTCCGCGCATCGAGCACTGCCTGCGCCGCTACCGTCACCGTCGCTTTCTGCGCATCGTTTACTTCCGGCCAGATGAAGTTGTTGTACACGATGTCTTTGGAATACCGGTAGCGCATCTCCAGACGTCCGCAGACCGCCCGCATCCACGCCATGTGGACGCTGGAAGTCAGTACACCGAAGTGATAGAGCGAGGCGTCAGGAATCATCAGGTTGGCATTACCCACAATTGAACTCGCGTCCATGAATCCCATGGGAATATAATTGCGAGTTTCCGATGAATGGCATGGAACAAGGATATAGGTCTTTGGGTTTTTCGTGTCTCGAAAAAGGCCTGGTCGTGAAGCAAGCTCGCGCGCTCCAGCATCTTTACTGGCCAAACGCATTTCTTTGCATTTCTGAATTCGCTCCAGAACGAGCGGCATTTTTGAGATTTCTGCTGGATTTGCGCCGTCAAGCCAGAGACAGTAACGTTTCTCGTCGTGTAAAAATTCCCACGCACCGACGAAACGCTTGATGTATTTCGCGGCGTTCGGTTCCTGCGCAATGAAAGCGTCATAGTCTTCGGCTTCGATGATGAGATTGCCGCCGTCCACGGGTTTGTTGCCGTAGAGCATGGGCGGCACATCACAAAGCGCTTGGTTGCGGCTTGTAACGATGATGTTCGGCGCATCGACGAGGTAGGCGTTGATATTGTGCGCGGGGTGCGGTACACCGCTTTCATCGTAAATGATTTTATTTTTCGATGACAGGTTGTCAGGGAACTTGCACAATGCGTGGGAAAACCCGATGATGATGCAGTGAACGGCGGCCTTGCCGCTGGCTTCGTTGTGCCATTTAAAAGTGCGGTAGGCGAAATCAATCCTGACGTTAAGATTCGGCCAGAGTGGTGCAACTTGTTCGCCTTGGCAGATCAAGTTGGTGGAGACGAAGGCGCAGCGTGTGGTGGTGCCTTGTATCAAGTCGGATGCTTTTTTATACCACGCCGCAACGAAATCGAGATTTTTGACCTTCGGGAAAATCACGGCCATATCGGCCTTTTGCTCGGCGGACGTGTAAGTAAAGCCGACGAACGGCGGGTTGCCGAGAATGTATGAGAAGGGTTTTGTGGTAGCGTCCGGGGAGAGCGATTTCCAGTCCGTGGTGAGGGCGTTGGCGCAGAGGATGTGCGGCGTGTCGTGGATCGGGATGCGGGCGTAGTTCTGGCCGAATTCAACGGACGCTTCGCGGTTGCAGAGGTGATCCATGAGCCAAAGCGAGACGCGAGAGATTTCGGCAGGAAACGGTTCGATTTCGATGCCGTGGAATTGGTCCACTGTGATGCGAAGCAGCAAAGCGACGTCGAGCACTTGCGAGGGATCGTCCTCGCGGAGGGCGCGGAGGAGTTGCAACTCGAGGAGACGAATTTCGCGGTAGGTGATGATCAGAAAATTGCCGCAGCCGCAAGCGGGATCGAGAAAGGTCAACGAGGCGAGCTTTTCGTGGAAGGCGTTGAGCTGGCGTTTGCGGACGGGGCCGCGCAGGGCGATCGTTTCCTCCAGCTCTTCCTGCAGGTCGTCGAGGAAAAGCGGACGAAGGAGTTTGAGGATATTTTCTTCGGACGTGTAATGGGCACCGAGGGCACGGCGTTCCTCGGGGTTCATGACGCCCTGAAACATGGCGCCGAAAATTGCGGGGGAGATTCCGGACCAGTCGAGCTCCGTGCATTTGAGGAGGGATTCGCGCATCTCGCGGGAGAAAGCGGCGACGGGCAGGCGTTCGTGGAAGAGTCCGCCGTTGACGTAGGGAAAGGCGTTGACGGCAAGGTTGAGTATGGTGAGGCGCGACGTGGATGGGGTGTCTAGCACCTCGAAGAAACCGGCGAGTTTCGTGGCAAGGTCGGAGCCATCGGCGGCAGTGTGTTCGCGGATGTAGCGCGTGAACTGGCTGGGTTCGAAGATTTCGGAGTCTTCGGCAAAGAGGCAGAAGAGGAGGCGGACGAGATAGACCTCGAGGGCGTGGCCGCCGTACCCGATGGCTTGGAGGGCATCGTGAAGCTCGGCCATGCGTTCAGCGGCCTTACGGTTCACGGGGTTTTGTTCGTGGACGGGCTCGGAGTCGAGGCCGAGGAACATGCCGAAGAGCTTGACGTACTTGCGGAGATCGGCGAGTTTGAAGCGGGTGCAGTCGCCAGCGCGCGTGAGGTCATAAACATGGAAATTCTGGAAATCCGAAACGACGATGGCGCGAGGAATCTCGTGGGCCGGCAGCGTTTCCGTATAAGCACGAGCCTGTTCGTAGGCATGATCGAGGTTCTTGCCCTTCGACTTCATTTCGATGAGGATGCAGCCCTTCCAGAACAAGTCCATGTAGCCCTGTGAACCGTCAAGCCGTTTGGTGCGATGCTCGAATATGGCGACCTGCTCCGTCTTGACGCCGAACACCTCAAAGAACTTGAAGAGGAAGTTTTGCGCCTGCGACTTCTCATCGTAGGCCAAGCGCCAGTTCTTTGCGAATTGCGTCGCGTCGCGTCGTATATCGTCCCAGCTTTTCATGATGGTAAACCCATAGGAAAGAAGCGTATCAGGTTCGCAAGGGCTTGGTCAAGTTATGTTACAGTTCTGGAGTTGGTCTGATCCATGTCAGCGCCTACTCACTCAGGCACAGAATTCGTCTCTGACCAACCATATTTTGAACACAAATAAGCAAGTGCAAACTTCCTGTAGCTGTGGCTCAGTTGTTCATCATTGAATGCGCGGATCAATCCTATCTCATTCTCAGTACTCAGCAGGGAGATCATCGACCGATACAAATCCACTTGATACTTTTTAAGCTCCACTTGCTCCGAATTAAGGCCATCTCGAAGAACATAATAGTACCCCTCTCGGTCTGTGCTATTGAAGGCACGATGCACGAGGTTTGAAAGCAGAACCGCCGTAGGTGAATCGGCATTGTCAACAAAAACACCTGGGGGGCATAAAGACGGAGCAAATGACAGCATTGTCGCCGGTCCCAGATTCGTCAAACTGTGCATGTACTCCCATGACCACGGATCAACCTCCGGGGTTGCCGATGCCGACAACATACGTTTCCATTCATTTGTGACCGCAAAGAATACCATCTTACACCCTAGATTAGTTGTAGTCCCTGTTGTATCTTCTGGGGGGAGATTAAGATTTGATGAGTCAGCAAAGAAGCCTTCGGCGTCTCCAGAGATGGTAATGATATTTGTCGGGATGCTTCCATGCCAATATGCGTCAACACTGACATTGACGCAACCGTTTGTCCAGGATAATAGCGTCCCAATCCCGGATATGTCAGCGTACTTCATTGTCCTTAACAAGCTTACTGTCCCTGCTGCGGAATCGCCAGCCGCATTAACAAAACACAATAAACATGTAAACAAAATGCTCGATATCTTTTTCATATAACTCAGAGTTCCTTTCTATTGTCCTACCGGTATTGGTAGAATGATCCGCTGTTTTCGGTGACGTTTCCGACTCCGGCGATGTCGCAGACGGCCGCCTGCATCGGAATCGACGACGCCATCCAGACGTATGGGTCGTCGTTTGGTGGGTATGGAGTAAACGGCAGAGGAGGAAGATCGGCCATTGCCGCACCATAGAGCGTAAGCGCAATTAGAATGGAATGTTTCATTGGATTATTGCCTCGGAAGGATGAATTCTAGGTATTCTCTGTTTTTTTGAAGCCAAAAGCCGTCAGTCGCTGGATTCAGGCGGTCGAAGAGGAGATGTTCACGGACGTGGGGAAGAACGCGGCGACTTTGACGGCCAGCGTTTCAAGGGTCGCACTCGCCTGCAACGCCGTGCATCCCCCATAGATGGTCTCGACGGGCGGGAAATTCGTGATTGACTGAATCGAAGCCCGAAGCCTCGTCTCGACTTGCGGATGCCAGTAGACCTTCACCACCTGCGGGACGAAGACGGTTTCGGTGTATTCGTTCAGCAATTCTATCCTGCCCGCATTCCAGAGGCGCACGGCTATCGTGTAGAACGGCGGCGGAACGGGATCTCCGCTGCGCATTTCCGGCATGGCACGGTGAAACCAGCCGTTTGTTCCCGTAAAAACATCAGGGTGATCCGCCAAGGACAATGATGCCTGCGCGATGCCGTCCCACGAGAAAGAAAGCGATTGCC
>JBBQIY010000219.1:0-4309 GCA_038325415.1 Kiritimatiellia bacterium | reverse complement strand
CAGTGTTCTCGAGCCTTACTCGCGTAAGGGCTATCTCACATAAAAGGGGAAAGCTTATTATTCCTCGTGTCCCCCATAAGGTTCTTAAGCGTGAGCGTCGACTTTTAGTCGCTCAGCAATCCACACCTTAATGATGGCTTGCCGGGGAACGCCAAGCCGTTGGGCTTCTTTGTCGAGGGACTGGATCATCCACACAGGAAAATCAACGTTAACCCTCTTTTGTTCTCTTCCCGGGCGGGTCGCCTGAGAAAGATCGAGCTGCATGGACATGTCGTCTCCATTATCAAATGCATTGTCAAAAGATTTAGTTTTCATAGAGGGTTACCTCTTCTTCCCTTTCGACTTCGCTATTCCTTTTTTCACCGCTGCATAATGCGCTTTGAACTTTCCGATCCATTTCTCATCAAGCAGTGCCATGAAGAACGCGAGCATTGCTTTTGGAGAAACCCCGTCCGGACTTGAGAGATCGATGGACGCACCACTCATCGACACGCCAACATCGTCATCCATGGGGTCTCCCATCCATTTTTTATAGAACGCCGCTGATTCCCAACCGAAGTTGATGGTGGAGACATGAACGCCGTTATGAAACACATGAATCATCGTCTTTCGGCAGTCGCACGATGGATCCGTGCAGTACATATCGAGAAATCGATACGTCCCATCTGGAAGTTGCGAGCTCTCCTGAAGCCCAACTGTGCGCACCTGATGTGATTCGCCTATAATCTCGCCTGCTGGTATGAATTCCATTGTGTTACCTCTTTTTGTGTCAACGCTTGCGTTAGTGGGCGGCGGTGCGCCTTACCGTTCAGCGGGTTGTTAGATCGCCGTTTTTTCTTTCCGCTTGAATGCCCCACGATAAATATAGCTTAGCAAGACTCTGATAGGGAATATCTCGTTTGTTAGCAAGGATTTTCAGATCGTCAATCATGCTTTGAGGCAACCGAATCGATACAGACTTTAAAGAAGGCTTTAAGTTTGGAAAACTTCCCTGCTTTGCACTTTCAACGTTAAAATAGTCAAGGGGCGAGTTTTGATCCCAGAACGCGTTCTCTTCATCTTCTGTCTTAAAAGTTTTCATAAAATTCACGTTCCTTCCTGCTCATATCTCTTGCTGAGATAATTCGTAATTTCTTGTGCTGGATCGTGTAAACGACCACTAGTTTTCTGCCGCTCTCTGTCACCCCAAAAGCTGCATATCTTGCTTCCAAAACCTATGGAGATCTCCCCCATCTTTTTAATCTTGTCTCTCTGCCCTACTTGAATGCGCTCAGAAAGCGTTCAATACGGCACTTCAGCAAGGCGCGGCGGTACCCGGGTGCTTTCTCGTCGAGGAAGAGCGCGGCACCAAGGCCGGGCGTCCCTTTCTTCAGATAGAACTTATAGAAAGTCGAAGGCGTGATTCCCCATTTTCGAAGGAATTGAAGTCGGCCTTTGTTGGGAACAATCCGGTTCAGTGACTTCGAAACAAAGTGATAGACGCGGCTGTCGCCGATTCCACGAAAATTCCGAACGCCCGCCTTCCACAACTTCATCGAGAAATCGGGATCGCTGTAGAGTCCGGGTGAAAACTCCACGCTGTATCCTCCCACAAGATCCCAGGTATCCTTGTGGACGAGATTCGGAGGACGCGTCGCCCCACTCCAGTCCAGCTTCTCAAAGCTCATGTACTCGCGCAGCAGCCGCGGTTCGTCAAACGTCGCGAGATCCGTCCCGAAGTTCTTATTCGCAATCACGGGCTTGCTGCCGGTAGGATACGGTTCGATCATCGTCGCCGACAAGAAGAAGTACTTCGTGTCCATCGTCGAAATCTCACGCCACAGCGCGACATCCCAGCCGGGACAGACGTACATGTCATCATTCATATAAAGAATGTAGTCGGTCTCGACAAGCGTCCGCGCCATGTTCATGGCATAGCAGATCCCGACGTTTTCAACGCAATGGGTGTGGTCGAGCTTTTGTTCGCGCACCCACTGTAGCGTACCGTCGGAACCGTCATTGACATGAACGATGATCTGATGGAGGAATGCGGAATTCTTCCGTATTGACGCCACGCAAAGCTTCAGATAGCCGAGGTTGTTCCAACTTGGAATCACGATGGAAAACTTCTTCGAAGCATCCTTTTCGGAAAGCTTAAAAGTCTTTATTTCCATCTTGAACTCCTCAAGCCAGTACGGTACGGGCACGCTATGCCGTGCCCAATGCCGTGCCCCTACCGCCGCGCCTCCATCATCGGGCTTTGCGCATCGAGGCGAATCGGCCGGAACCGGAACTTGATGTCGTACGGCGCGACCTTCAGCTTGTATTGCTCCTGAGGTCCACGGCCGCAAGATGCCGTGCCGATTCCATCCTGAGCAATGTCAAGATTGAGCGTCACGAAATCCTCACGAACCAGGTCGATCGTATGATTGGCGTCGGTCAAGTTTTTCTGCGTATACCAGCTTGCGCTGAAGTTGAAGAGCTTGTCCGCCGTTACCAGAAATCCTTGTCCACGCTGATCAGAAAACGCCACCCAACGAGTGTCCGTGCGATTGCCGTTTTCCTGAGGGTAGATGTAATTGAAGAACAACGAATCAACGGAGGCCATCCAACGTCCGAGCCGGACACCATCCTTCGTGTCGTTGTAGCTCTCACTAGGACCGAGTCCGTACCATTGCACATGATCTTGCGTCCCCGGCAATGCCATCTGCAAGCCAACGCGTGGCAGCGTCTCACAGCGCCACGGACCGATCGGCGTCGCTGCATAAGCAAGCTCCACATCGCCATTCGGGAATACCGTCCAATCGTACGTGCATTCAACCCGGCTCTTCACCACGGGTCCACCGACATTCGTCTTGACCACGATACGTTTTGCACCCTTTTGGTTTTTGGCCGGTTTGGCAATCTCGAACGACACCAGCTTGTGGCTCAAGTCCTCAAGTCCATTGCTACGCCATTCTTTTGCAACGCCACCGCCGCGAGGACCGCCATCGTTGTCCGTCGGCGCACGCCAGAAGTTAGCCTTTGGCCCCGCTTCCACGAGCGGCATCGAACTGACTTCCCAGTCGGCGATGAGGCCCGTGGCACGGTCGAACGCAATGGCGAATTCTTCGCCTACCAGCTCGACACGTCCATTTTCTTCGGTGATCTCAACATCAGGACGCTTGATGACGGGGATCGGCGCCGACACGGCATCGCGAAGCTCGAACTGCGTCCAAGCCACTTCGTGACCGCGCTCAGCCCACAGCGTATTGCCCGCCAGCGTAAACACAAACTCAAGCACGTAATCGCGAACCAGACATGCCGGCAACTTCACGGGAACCGTGATCTCGACGGAGGCTCCGGCCACCACGTTGGGCAACGAGATCATGCCGGATTCAATTGTCTCGCAATCAGCGGAAAGCTTCCATTCGCACTCCAGACCGGACAGCGACGAGAACTCGAAGCGGTTCGTGATGCGATACTTGTTTTTCTTGAGATCAATCGCTTCCACGAGTACCGGCTCATGGACCTTCTTCAATTCAGCCATGGCAGGTGATGGCGTGCGATCAGGCTGCACAAGGCCGTCGCAGACAAAGTTCGAATCATTCGGATGGTCACCAAAATCGCCACCGTAGGCGTAATAGGAACGACCGTCTTCTGTCATCTTGGGGATTCCGTGATCGCACCATTCCCAGACGAACGCACCGCAGCAACGCGGGTTGCCGCGGATGGCTTCCCAGTACTCCTTCACACCGCCAGGGCCATTGCCCATCGCGTGGACGTACTCGCAAAGCACGAACGGTATCTTGCCATACACTTCCGGGAGGAACGGAACCTCCTTGGCCTGCAGGTGATCGAAGACCTTCTTCTCGATCTTCGCCTCGCCGATCTCGACGACCTCCTTCTGCGGGGCGTACATGCGACTGTACATATCCGCCACAATGCACGAATAATCGCCCTCATAGTGGACAGGACGCCCAGGATCGAGGGCCTTGGCCGCATCCCGCATCTTGATGTGATTGACGCCGAATCCCGCCTCGTTCCCGAGCGACCAGATGATAACGGAAGGATGGTTGCGATCGCGGATGACCATGCGGCGCATGCGGTCGACAAGCTGCTTCTCCCAAGTGGGATCCTTAGCCGGATTACCCGTCCACTCGCGCCAATCCTCCTGACCGAACCCGTGTGTCTCAAGATCGCACTCGTCGATGAGATAAATGCCGTAGCGATCGCAAAGATCATACCAACGTGTATCGTTCGGATAATGGCTCGTACGGACGGCGTTGAAATTGTGCTGCTTCATCAACATGATGTCTTCTATCATGCTCTCGAGCGGAATCGCGCGTCC